>NZ_JOGV01000004.1:0-232592 GCF_000721365.1 Streptomyces sp. NRRL F-5650
CTGCCGTTCTTCTACAACATCTGGAAGACCGCCAAGTACGGCAAGAAGGTCGAGGTGGACGACCCGTGGGGCTACGGCCGTTCGCTGGAGTGGGCGACCTCCTGCCCGCCGCCGCGGCACAACTTCCTCACGCTGCCGCGCATCCGCAGTGAATCCCCCGCCTTCGACCTGCACTACCCCGAGATCTCCGCGCTCGACCAGTTGGAGAACGTCGGCCACGGTGAGAAGGCCCTCGCCGGCGGCAAGGAGGCCGGGAAGTGAAGATCCAGGGCAAGATTTTCATCTGGCTGAGCGTCTTCCTGCTCGCCGTGGCGATCGTCTACGGCTACTGGTCGAAGGAGCCCGCGGGCACCACGGCGCTCTTCCTGGCCTTCGGCCTGGCCATCATGGTCGGCTTCTACCTCGCCTTCACGGCGCGGCGGGTCGACGTGGGCGCGCAGGACAACACCGAGGCGGACGTCGCGGACGACGCCGGCGAGGTCGGGTTCTTCAGCCCGCACAGCTGGCAGCCGCTGGCGCTCGGCATCGGTGGCGCCTTCGCCTTCATGGGCATCGCCCTCGGCTGGTGGCTGGTGTACTTCTCGGCACCGATCCTGCTGATCGGCCTGTTCGGCTGGGTCTTCGAGTACTACCGCGGTGAGAACCGCACCCAGTAGCACGGACCGCCCGCGAAGGGGCCCGGACACTCCGTCAGGAGGGTCCGGGCCCCTTCGTCTGTCCTACGGCCACTCACTCTTCCGGCTTATCCACCGTGCCGCCGTTGACGTCCCTCCCTAGCGTGGGCTCATGAGCAACCCGGTTCACTTCCAGGCGCGGGGGCGTACGGTCGTCGGCTGCACCCTGCTGGTGATCGCCCTCGGCGCGAGCGTCACCGCCTGCAGCGGCGACGACAACCCGTTGTCCGCCACCCCCTACGACGCGGCGGGCCAGATCTCCTTCAACGGCCCCAAGGAGGCCGGGAAGAAGGCCGACCCGGACAAACCCCTGGAGGTGGTCGCCGAGGGCGCCGACGGGCGCATCACGGACGTCACAGCCGTCGACGCGACCGGACGCCACGTCGCGGGCGAGCTGTCCGCCGACGGAGCGCGCTGGCACAGCACCTCCCCCCTGGCCGCCAACGCCAGCTACACGGTGCGCGTCAGCACCGAGGACGGGGACGGGGCGCCCGGCCGCAAGGTCCTCACCTTCGAGACCGGCAAGCCCGGCGCCAAGAAGACCCTGGACGTCGCCTTCGGGCCCAAGGCGGGCGCGTACGGCGTCGGCCAGCCCGTCACGGCGGAGCTGAGCCAGCCGGTCGAGGACCCCGCCCAGCGGGCCATAGTGGAGCGCGCCCTGAAGGTCGACTCGACGCCCGCGGTGAAGGGCGCCTGGTACTGGGTGGACGACAAGAAGCTCCACTACCGGCCCGAGGAGTACTGGCCCGCGCACGCCACCATCAAGGTGCACAGCAACCTCGAGGGCATCAAGATCGGCGACCGGATGTGGGGCGGCAGGGCCAAGCCCCTGACGATCACCACGGACGACCGCGTCGTGGCCGTCACCGACGCCGCCGCACACACGCTCACGGTCTTCCAGGACGGCGAGGAGATCCGGGAGATCCCGGTCACCACCGGCAAACCCGGCTTCGAGACCCGCGACGGCGTCAAGGTCGTCCTCGGCAAGGAATCCTTCGTACGCATGCGCAGCAGCACCGTCGGCATCGCCGAGGGCTCCTCGGAGTCGTACGACCTGCCGGTCTACTGGGCCACCCGGGTGACCTGGAGCGGCGAGTACGTGCACGCCGCCCCCTGGTCCGTGGGGTCCCAGGGCATCGCCAACGTCAGCCACGGCTGCGTCGGCATGAGCACCGACAACGCGGAGTGGTTCTTCAACACCGTCCAGGAGGGCGACCTCGTCGAGGTCGTCAACTCGGGCGGCGACACGATGGAGCCCTTCGGCAACGGCTACGGCGACTGGAACCTGGACTGGGCGAAGTGGCGCACCGGCAGCGCCCTGACGGGCGGCACGGGCAACGCGTCCGGCACGGCGGAACAGGCCAGGCTGCGGCCGGAGAGCGCCTAGCGGAGCCCGGGGGCGGCGCACCCGAGGGGGCGGAGGGGCCGCCGCGTCCCCCGGGGCCTCAGGCGCTCTGCAGCCGCTTCTCCCGCAGCAGCGAGGCCAGCGCACCCGCGAACTCGACCGGCTCCACCGGCAACGCCACCGCCGCCTCCGCCCGGCTCCAGGTCGCCAGCCAGGCGTCCTGCGGCCGTGCGATGAGCAGCAGCACCGGCGGGCACTGGAAGACCTCGTCCTTGATCTGCCGGCACATGCCCATGCCCCCCACGGGCACGGCCTCGCCGTCCAGGACGCAGACGTCGATGCCGCCCTTGTCCAGCTCCTTGAGTACGGCGGCCGGGGTCGCGCACTCCACGAACTCGACCACGGGCACGTCGGGGGCCGGCCGGCGGCCGGTCGCGAGCCGCACCTGTTCGCGGGTGTTGGAGTCGTCGCTGTAGACCAGCACCGTGGCGGTCGCCTGCATGCTTCCTCCGATACGCGGTGAGACCGGTGAAGGCTGTCGTAGCCCGTTGGGCCGGATGCTACCCCCTCGAACACCCCGTCAGCACTGGTTCGGACAGGGCTTCGACGGGCCGTTCGATGGGCCATCCGGGCAGTACAGACAGGGGGAACACACCGAACGGCACCCCCCGGGGTGAGGGCGGGATAAGCGACCGACATAATGTCGGTCGTGGCGACAGCAACGACAGTAGAAACCGGGCACGCGCACCCGTCGGTCAACCGGCCGAACCTCACCAGCGTCGGAACCATCATCTGGTTGAGTTCCGAGCTGATGTTCTTCGCGGCCCTCTTCGCGATGTACTTCACCCTGCGATCGGTGACCGGTCCGGACTTCTGGTCCGAGAAGGCCGACGCGCTGAACATCCCGTTCTCCGCGACGAACACCACGATCCTGGTGCTCTCCTCCCTCACCTGCCAGCTCGGCGTGTTCGCGGCCGAGCGCGGGGACGTGAAGAAGCTCCGGATGTGGTTCATCGTCACCTTCGTGATGGGTGCGATCTTCATCGGCGGTCAGGTGTTCGAGTACACCGAGCTGGTCAAGCACGAGGGCATCTCGCTCTCCTCGGACCCGTACGGCTCGGCGTTCTACCTGACCACCGGCTTCCACGGACTGCACGTGACGGGCGGACTGATCGCCTTCCTGCTGGTCCTCGGCCGCACCTACGCGGCCCGGAGGTTCACCCACGAGCAGGCGACCGCCGCCATCGTCGTGTCCTACTACTGGCACTTCGTCGATGTCGTCTGGATCGGCCTGTTCGCCACGATCTACCTGATCAAGTAGTCGCGGCACGCACCCGCGCAATACCAGAAGCATCGACGCAGAAGATCCTGACACCGGGGTAATCCGTGAAAAAGCTCTCCGCACGACGACGCCATCCGCTGGCGGCACTCGTCGTCCTACTCCTCGCGCTGGCATGCACAGGGGGGCTGTACGCCGCGTTCGCACCCGCGAGCAAGGCGCAGGCCGATGAAACCGCCCAGTCCCTCGCCATCGACGAGGGCAAGAAGCTCTACGCCGTCGGCTGTGCCAGTTGCCACGGCACCGGAGGGCAGGGCACCACCGACGGTCCGAGCCTGGTCGGCGTGGGCGCCGCGGCCGTCGACTTCCAGGTGGGCACCGGCCGTATGCCGGCCCAGCAGCCCGGCGCGCAGGTCCCGAAGAAGAAGGTCATCTACTCCCAGGCGGAGATCGACCAGCTCGCGGCCTACATCGCCTCGCTGGGTGCCGGTCCGGCCGTCCCCTCGGAGGAGAAGTACGGCCCCGAGGGCGCGGACATCGCCAAGGGCGGTGAGCTGTTCCGCACCAACTGCGCGCAGTGCCACAACTTCACCGGCAAGGGCGGCGCCCTGACGCACGGCAAGTTCGCGCCGACCCTCGAGGGTGTCGACCCGAAGCACATCTACGAGGCCATGCAGACCGGCCCGCAGAACATGCCCTCCTTCCCCGACACCACGCTGTCGGAGCAGAACAAGAAGGACATCATCGCCTACCTGGACGCGGTCAACGGTGACGAGACCGTGAACCCGGGCGGTCTGTCGCTCGGCGGCCTCGGGCCGGTCAGCGAGGGCCTGTTCGGCTGGATCTTCGGCCTGGGTGGCTGCATCGCCGTCGCCGTGTGGGTCGCCGCTCGGACCGCAAAGGCCAAGAAGTCATGAGTAGCCAAGACATTCCAGAAGAGAACCTGCCGGCTGAGCAGGGCGGCACGCACGTGCCGAAGCCCGCGGACGACAAGAACCCGTTCGCGGACCCGGGGCTGCCGCCCCACGAGCACCGGATCCAGGACATCGACGAGCGGGCCGCCAAGCGGTCCGAGCGCACGGTCGCCCTGCTGTTCACGGTGTCCATGCTGGCCACCCTCGGCTTCATCGCCTCGTTCGTCGCGATCCCGCACGACAAGTCGATCTACGTCTTCCCGCTCGGTCACATCAACGCGATGAACTTCGCGCTGGGCCTGACCCTGGGCGTGGCGCTGTTCACCATCGGCGCGGGCGCCGTCCACTGGGCGCGCACCCTGATGTCCGACGAGGAGGTCGCCGACGAGCGCCACCCGATCGAGGCGTCGCCGGAGACCCGCGCGAAGGTCCACGCGGACTTCAAGCAGGGCGCCAAGGAGTCGGTGATCGGCCGGCGCAAGCTGATCCGCAACACGATGCTGGGCGCGCTCACGCTGATGCCGCTCTCCGGCGTCTTCCTGCTGCGCGACCTCGGCCCGCTGCCCGGGACGAAGCTCCGCCACACGCTGTGGTCCAAGGGCAAGCTGCTGGTCAACATGAACACGAACGAGCCGATGCGCCCGTCGGACATCGGGGTCGGTTCCCTCACCTTCGCCAAGCCCGAGGGCCTGGAGGAGCACGACCACGACTTCCAGAACGAGATCGCCAAGGCGGCCCTGATGATCATCCGGCTGGAGCCGGACTCCATCAAGGACAAGCGCGAGCTCGAGTGGTCGCACGAGGGCATCGTGGCGTACTCGAAGATCTGCACCCACGTCGGTTGCCCGATCTCCCTGTACGAGCAGCAGACGCACCACGCGCTCTGCCCCTGCCACCAGTCCACCTTCGACCTTGCCGACGGCGCCCGGGTCATCTTCGGTCCCGCCGGTCACCCGCTGCCGCAACTGCGCATCGGTGTGAACGACGAGGGGTACCTCGAGGCGCTCAGCGACTTCGAGGAGCCCGTCGGTCCTGCATTCTGGGAGCGCGGATGAGTACTGCAGCCAACGACGCACCCCGCTCTCGCGGGAAGGCACCGGCCGGCGAACGGGTCGCCGACTGGGCCGACGGCCGGCTGGGGATCTACTCCCTGGCCAAGGCCAACATGCGCAAGATCTTCCCCGACCACTGGTCGTTCATGCTGGGTGAGGTCTGCCTCTACAGCTTCGTCATCATCATCCTCACGGGTGTGTACCTGACGCTGTTCTTCCACCCGTCGATGAACGAGGTCACGTACCACGGCTCGTACGTCCCCATGCAGGGACAGTTGATGAGTGAGGCGTACAAGTCGACGCTCGACATCAGCTTCGACGTGCGCGGCGGTCTGCTGATCCGGCAGATCCACCACTGGGCGGCGATCATCTTCCTCGCCGGCATGTTCGTGCACATGATGCGCGTCTTCTTCACCGGCGCGTTCCGCAAGCCGCGTGAGATCAACTGGCTGTTCGGCTTCCTGCTGTTCGTCCTCGGCATGTTCACCGGCTTCACCGGCTACTCGCTCCCGGACGACCTGCTCTCCGGCACCGGTGTCCGCTTCACCCAGGGCGCGATCCTGTCCGTGCCGATCGTCGGCACGTACATCTCGATGTTCCTGTTCGGCGGGGAGTTCCCCGGGACCGACTTCGTCGCCCGGTTCTACTCGATCCACATCCTGCTGCTGCCGGGCATCATGCTCGGGCTCGTGGTCGGCCACCTGATCCTGGTCTTCTACCACAAGCACACCCAGTTCGCGGGTCCCGGCAAGACCAACAAGAACGTCGTCGGCATGCCGCTGCTGCCGGTGTACATGGCGAAGGCGGGAGGCTTCTTCTTCCTGGTCTTCGGTGTCATCGCGGCGGTCGCCGGCCTCGTGTCGGTCAACCCGATCTGGGCCATCGGCCCCTACCGTCCGGACCAGGTGTCGACCGGCGCCCAGCCCGACTGGTACATGGGCTTCGCCGAGGGTCTGGTCCGCGCCATGCCGGGCTGGGAGATCAACTTCTGGGGTCACACACTGGTCCTCGGTGTGTTCGTCCCGCTGGTGATCTTCGGTATCTTCCTCGCGGTCATCGCCCTCTACCCGTTCATCGAGTCGTGGGTGACCGGGGACAAGCGCGAGCACCACATCCTGGACCGGCCGCGCAACGCCCCGACCCGCACCGCCTTCGGCGTCGCGTGGGTCACCGCGTACCTGATCATGCTGGTCGGTGGTGGCAACGACATCGTCGCCACGCACTTCCACCTGTCGATCAACGCGGTCACCTGGTTCGTCCGGATCGGGTTCTTCCTCGGACCGGTCCTCGCGTTCATCGTCACCAAGCGGATCTGCCTCGGCCTCCAGCGCCGGGACCGGGACAAGGTGCTGCACGGCCGCGAGTCGGGCATCATCAAGCGCCTGCCGCACGGCGAGTTCATCGAGGTGCACGAGCCGCTCAGCCAGGACCAGCTCCACACGCTCACGGCCCACGAGCAGTACCAGCCGGCCGAGATCGGCCCCACGGTCGACGAGAACGGCGTCCAGCGCAAGGTGAAGGGCACCGAGAAGCTCCGCGCCAAGCTCAGCGAGGCCTACTACGGCGAGGACTCGCAGATTCCGAAGCCGACCGTCGAGGAGTACAAGGAGATCACGAGCGGCCACGGCCACCACTGACCCTCCAGCGTCGCCACACCACAGCCGAAGGGCCCCGTCCGATCCCCGGACGGGGCCCTTCGGCCGTGTGCGGGGCTGGATAGGGTGGAAGCGAAGTCCCTGTCCACGGCTTGCCACGACACACACGATTCAGGAGCGGCTCATGAGCGCTGTGACCCCCGCTGGAGGCGACACCGCGGCGGGCCGCTCCTGGCCCGCCCTGCTGAACGGACTGCTGGACGGCCGCGACCTGTCGGCGGACGAGACCGCCTGGGCGCTGGACGTGATCATGCGCGGCGAGGCGACCGACGTGCAGATCGCCGCCTTCGCGGTGGCCCTGAGGTCCAAGGGGGAGACCGTCGAGGAGATCTCCGGTCTCGTCCGCACGATGTACGACCACGCCACGGTGATCGAGGTGCCGGGGAAGACCGTCGACATCGTCGGCACCGGCGGCGACGGCGCCAAGACGGTCAACATCTCCACCATGTCGGCGATCGTCGTGGCCGGTACGGGGGCCAAGGTCGTCAAGCACGGCAGCCGCGCCGCCTCCTCCGCGTCCGGGGCCTCCGACGTCCTGGAGAAGCTCGGGGTCAACCTGGAGCTGACGCCGAAGCGGGTGGCGGAGGTCGCCGAGGAGGCCGGGATCACCTTCTGCTTCGCGGTGAAGTTCCACCCGGCGCTGCGGCACGTGGCGGCGGCCAGAGGCCAGCTCGGCATCCGGACGGTGTTCAACTTCCTTGGCCCGCTGACCAACCCCGCCCGGGTGCGGGCCCAGGCGATCGGTGTCGCCGACGCCCGGATGGCCCCGATCATCGCCGGTGTCTTCGCCGAGCGCGGCCACTCCTCCCTGGTCTTCCGCGGCGACGACGGCCTCGACGAGCTGACCACGACCGCCACGTCCCGGGTCTGGGTCGTGCGGGACGGCCGGGTGAGCGAGGAGACCTTCGACCCGCGCGACGTCGGCATCGAGCTGGTGCCCGTCGAGGCGCTGCGCGGTGCCGACGCCTCCTACAACGCCGACGTCGCCCGCCGTGTGCTGGCCGGCGAGACCGGCCCCGTGCGGGACGCGGTGCTGCTGAACTCGGCGGCGGCCCTGGTGGCCCTGGACCCGGGCACGGGACCGCTGGCCGAGCAGATCCGGGCCGGGATGGAGCGGGCGGCCGAGGCCGTCGACTCGGGGGCGGCCAGGAGCGTCCTGGACCGCTGGGTGGCGGCGACCCAGGCGTAGCGGCCTTCCGGTGTGACGTGCGTCCCGCGATCCGGACCCGGGTTGCGGGACGCCGATCGTTTCCCCTAGGTTTTTCGACAGGTCATGAGTGACAGTCATGAGGCCCCGGCCGACTGTCCGGCAACCCTCCGTCCGTGGCGGGGTGCCCCGGGTGAAGACCAGGTCGTGGACAGCAAGGTCCACGGCAAGCGCGGACCCCTCGCGAAACCAGGGGTCCTGGGTCGTCCGAGGGAGTCTCCCGTGAACCAGCGAATGCGATAGGGCCGCAGAGCCCCGCCTCCGCACACCCTTTTCCTTGCCTTCTCGCAGCGCGTCGTCCGCGCTGGTTTCCTCACGGGAGTCCGTCATGTCCGTACCCACCGCTGTCGCCGCCCCGCTGCCCGTCCTCGGACGGGACGTCACCGTGCCGCTCGTCACCGGCGGGGAGGTCACCTACGCCGCGCTCGACTACGCCGCCAGCGCGCCCGCGCTGCAGCGGGTCTGGGACGACGTGGCCGCCTACGCCCCGTACTACGGCAGCGTCCACCGGGGCGCCGGGTACCTGTCGCAGTTGTCCACCGACCTGTTCGAGAACGCCCGCCGGACCGTCGCCGGGTTCCTGGACTGCCGGGACGAGGACCAGGTCGTCTTCACCCGGTCCACCACCGACTCCCTCAACCTGCTCGCCGCCGCGCTGCCCGCCGGGTGCCGGGTCTTCGTCTTCGAGACCGAGCACCACGCCTCGCTGCTGCCCTGGCGCCAGGCCGACGTGACCTTCCTGGACGCCCCGCGCAGCCCCGCGCAGGCCGTCGAGACCCTGGAGCGGGCCCTGGCCGCCCGGGAGCCGTACGGGCCCGCCCTGGTCTGCGTGACCGGTGCCTCCAACGTCACCGGCGAGCTGTGGCCGGTGCGTGAACTGGCCGCCGCCGCACACGCGCACGGCGCCCGGATCGTCCTGGACGCCGCCCAGCTCGCCCCGCACCACCCGGTCTCCGTGACCGGACTGGACGTCGACTGGGTCGCCTTCTCCGGGCACAAGCTGTACGCGCCCTTCGGCTCCGGCGTGCTGGCCGGGCGGGCCGACTGGCTGCGCGAGGCCGAGCCGTACCTGGCCGGCGGCGGTGCCAGCCGCAGGGTCGGGCGGCGCGCCGACGGCGGGGTGGACGTCGAGTGGCACGACAGCGCCGCCCGGCACGAGGCCGGCTCGCCCAACGTCATCGGCGCCCACGCGATCGCCTCCGCCTGCAAGGCGCTCACCGAGGCCGGGTTCGACTCGCTGGTCGCCCGCGAGGAGTACCTGATCCGGAAGGTGCGCGAGGGCCTCGCCGAGGTGCCCGAGGTGCGCGTCCTGTCCCTCTTCGGGGACGACGCCCCGCGCGTCGGGGTGCTCTCCTTCGTCGTCGAGGGCTGGAACAGCTCGCACTTCGCCGCCGCCCTCTCCGCCGAGTACGGCATCGGCGTGCGCGACGGCCTGTTCTGCGCCCACCCGCTGCTGCGCACCCTGCTCGGCAGCGACCCCCAGGCGCAGGGCGAGTGCGGCGCCCCCGAGGCGGCTCCCGGGGAGAAGTCCCTCAACGCCGTCCGGGTGAGCTTCGGCGCGGGCACCCCGGACGAGCACGTCGAGCGGTTCGTGACCGCCGTCAGGGAGCTGGTGAGCGACGGCGCCCGGTGGAACTACCGCACCGTGGACGGCCGTTGCGTGCCCGACACCGCCTCGGGCGCCGGCGCCTGAGCGGCCCGGGCCGCCCGGCCCGGCAGGCGGGACCCCAGCACCACCATCCGCAGCGCCCGCTCCGTGGCGTCCGTGAGGAGTTCCGAGGCCCGCGACAGCGCGTCCGCCAGGGCCATCGGCGCCGGCAGGATGCCGTGGCAGGCGTCCACCCCCGGCACGTCGTGCGCGCCCTCGCCGAGCGTGCCGGCCAGGGCGAGGACGGGCCGCCCGTGCAGTTTGGCGCGGCGGGCCACCTCGGCCGGGACCTTGCCGCGCGGCGTCTGGTGGTCCAGGGCGCCCTCCGCGGTGAGGACCAGGTCGGCGCGGGCCAGGCGGGCGTCGAGGTCGAGGGGGTCGAGCAGTACGTCGAAGCGGGGCAGCAGCCGGGCCCCGACCGCGGCGAGACCCGCGCCGAGGCCGCCGGAGGCGCCGGTGCCGGGGCCGTGACGCAGGTCGGTGCCGACCGGCCCGAGGTCGCGGACGAGGACGCGCGCCCAGTTCTCCAGGGCCGCCGACAGCTCCTCGACCTGCTCGGGTGTCGCCCCCTTCTGCGGGCCGAACACCCGGGCCACGCCGCGCTGCCCGCACAGCACGTTGAACGGGTTGCAGGCGACGAGCAGTTCGGTGTCCCTGAGCCGGGCGTCGAGGCCGGACGGGTCGATGCGGACCAGACGGCCCAGTTCCCTTCCCCCGTGCGGGAGTTCGAAGCCGTCCGCGTCGAGGAGCCGGGCCGCGAGCGCCTGGAGGGCGCCGGCGCCCCCGTCCGACGTACCGGAGTCGCCGCAGCCGACGAGGACGCGCCGCATCCCGGTGTCGAGGGCGGCGCGGATCAGCTCGCCGACTCCGTAGGTGGTGGTGGCGCCGGGGTCGCGCAGGGCGCGCGGGACCAGGGACAGGCCCGCGACCGCCGCCATCTCCACCACGGCCGTGTCCCCGGTGCCCAGCAGCGCGAAGTGGGTGCCGACGGGGTCGCCGACCGGGCCGGTGGCCGCCAGCGCCACCAGGCGGCCGCCGGTCGCCGAGGCCAGCGCCACGGCGGTGCCCTCGCCGCCGTCCACCAGCGGGACGCGGTCGATCTCGGCGTCCGGCAGGACCCGGCGCACGCCGGCCGCGATGGCGTCGGCGGCGGCCTGGGCGGACAAAGACTCCTTGAAGCCGCTGGGGGCCACGACGACACGGTTCAGTACAGAGGGCACGGGAACTCCTTCAACGGGTCACGGGTACGCCGAGCAGCGGCCAGACGGCGGCGGCGAAGAACAGCACGAGCGCGGCGGTCAGCGGCGCCAGGACGGCGGACAGCCGCAGCAGGTCCCGCGGGGTGTAGGTGGGGACGCCGGGGACGTCGGAGAAGAGCGTGACCGGCTTGGCGGAGGCCGGCAGCGTGTGGCAGAAACCGGCCGCCGCCGTGGACGCGAGCGCGGCGGTGACCGGGTTGACGCCGGCGCCCACGGCCGCGGCGACGACCAGCGGGACCAGGACCGAGGAGCGGGCCGAGCGGGACTGGAGCACCAGGTGCGCCGCCGTGCTCACCGCCACCACGACGCCGAGGAAGACGGCCGGTCCGACGTGCGCGGGCAGCCCCGACACCAGCCACTTCGCCGCCCCGGAGTCGGCGAGCGCGACGCCCATCGCCATGGTCGCCGCCATGAACAGCAGCAGCGACCAGGGCACGGTCTTCAGCGCGTCCTTGAGCCGTACGGTGCCCAGCACCGGGGAGGAGGCGACGACCGCGCCGATCAGCGCCACGACGGCGGGGGAGACGTGGTGCAGGGGCTCGCTGCACCACAGCGCCACCACGGTGGCGAGCAGCAGCGCGCAGCGCTTCTCCGCCTGCGTCCAGGGGCCGGTGACCGGGCTGTCGCTGTGCCGCTGTATCTCCTCGGCGGTGATGTGGACGGGGCCCTCGCGGTCCGCCCGCCGGGTGGTCGTCAGCAGGACCGTCTCGGCGGCGAGGTGGGAGGAGGCCACGGCCAGCGGCAGGCCGAGCAGCAGCCACTGGGTGAAACCGATCCGGTCGCCGGTCGCCTCCCACAGCACGGACACCGTGATCAGGTGCGCGCCCGCGCCGATGAGGGTCGCGACCGCCGACAGCAGGATCACCGTCGGGAAGAGCAGTGCCAGCATCACGACCAGGCGCTTGCGGTCCGCGAGGGCCTTGGCGAGGGCGAGGAAGACGGGCAGCGCGAGCGCCGCCCGGCCCGAGGTGGCCGGCACCGCGAACGCCGTGACGACCAGCGCGGCCGTCGTCAGGTGCGTCAACTGCCGTACGGTGCGCGCCCCGCCGACCAGGAACGCCGCCGCCCGCCCCGCGAGCCCGGTCCGGGTCACCGCCGCGGCGAGCACGAAGGCGCAGATCAGCAGCCACACCGTGGCGTCACCGAGGGTGCCGAAGAGGGTGTCGCTGCTGATCACGCCGGTCGCGGTCAGCGCGAGTCCGGCACCGAGCGCGATGTAGGTGTCGTCGATCGGCGTACCGATCCAGGCGCAGGCGGCCAGCGCGAACACGGCCAGGGTGAGGCGCGCGTCGCCGCCCGGGCCGGGGAGGGCGGAGGGGACCGCCAGCAGCGCGCACAGGGACAGGGCCACGCACAGGGCCGCCGCCAGGCGGAGGTTCGACGTCACGCCATCGACGGTGGTCCCGGGCGGTGAGCCCGCAATGAGCCGGGCATGAAGGAAACTTCACGCGGGGGCCGGTCACCCCGGCAGCCGGTACCCCATGCCCCGTACCGTCTCCACCCGCCGCGCCCCCAGTTTCTTGCGCAGCGCCCGCACGTAGACGTCCACGATGTTGGAGCCCGGGTCGAAGTCGTAGCCCCACACGTGGGAGAGGATCTGCTCCCGCGACAGGACCTGCCCCGGGTGCCGCAGGAACAGTTCGAGCAGCACGAACTCACGGGCCGTCAGGTCCACCGTCCGCTGTCCGGTGCGGGCCCGGCGGGTGCGCAGGTCCAGGGAGAGGTCGCCGGAGCGCAGCACCGTCACCTCGGGTGCCCCGGCCGCCGTACGCAGCCGCAGCCGTACCCGGGCGAGCAGTTCCTCGAAGCGGAACGGCTTGGTCATCCAGTCGTCGGCGCCGCCCTCCAGACCGGCCACCGTGTCCCGTACGGAGTCCCGCGCGGTCAGCACGATCACCGGCGTCGTCACCCTGGCCTCGCGCAGTTCGCGCAGGACCGTGAAGCCGTCCCGGCCGGGCAGCCCGATGTCCAGGACGACCAGGTCGAAACCGCCGGTGAGGGCGTACGCGCAGGCCGCGTCGCCGTCGGCGACCGCCGTGGTGGTGAAGCCGTTGGCGCGCAGGCCCTTCTCGACGAAGGAGGCGATGCGCTCCTCGTCCTCCACGATGAGGATGCGGTTCATGGTCGTGCTCCTTCCAGGACGAGTACGAAGGTGGCGCCGCCGCCCTCGGTGGCGCGCAGTTCGGCCCGGCCGCCGTGGCCCTCGGCGATGGCCCGCACGATCGACAGCCCGAGACCCGCGCCCGTGCCGCGCACCCCGCGCCGGGCCGTGCCGCGCCGGAACCGCTCGAAGATCACCTCGGCGTCCTGCGGCTGGACGCCGGGGCCCGAGTCGGCGACGTACAGCTCGATGCGGGAGCCGTCGGCGCGGGAGCCCATGCGGATCCGCCGGCCCGCCGTGGTGTGCTGCACGGCGTTCTGCGCGAGCTGCACCATGGCCTGTGTGATCCGCTGGGGGTCGACGTGGACCTCCCGGTCGGCGACGCCGTCCAGCACCCACTCCCGGTCGCCCAGGGTGCGGGCCTTCACGTAGACGTCGGCGGTGAGTTCGCCGAGCTGGACCGGTTCGGGGCGGACGAAGTCGGGGCGCTCGGCCTTGGCGAGCAGCAGCAGGTCCTCGACGATGCGGCTCATCCGGTCCAGTTCGTCGGTGACGAGGCGGACGGTCTCCTCGCGTTCCGCCGGGTCCTCGCCCATCAGTTCCAGGTGACCGCGCACGATGGTGATCGGGGTGCGCAGTTCGTGGCCCGCGTCGTCGACGAACCGGCGCTGGGTGGCGAAGGCGCGCTCCAGGCGGTCCAGCATGGCGTTGAACGTCTCGGCGAGCGCGGCCACGTCGTCGTGGCCGTGCACCGGGATGCGCCGGGTCAGGTCCTGCTCGGTGAGCTGCGCGGCGGTCGTGCGCACCAGCCGTACCGGCTTCAGGATGCGGCCCGCGACCACCCAGGCGATGCCCGTCGTCATCAGCAGGGCCACGCCGGAGATGGCGAGCAGCACCCGGAACACCTCGTCCGCGCGGGCCTGTTCGCGCCCCGGGTGGAAGGCGACCACGAACGAGGCCGCCGGTTCGCCGCCGTGGCGGGCCACGGTGACCTTGGCCCAGCGGATCTCGCCCTCGGGCCGGTGCAGGGTGCCGGTGGAGTGGGGGGAGGCGTGGATGCGGCGCCGGGCGTCGGCGTCCTTGTGCAGGGGGCGGGCGACCGGGATCTCGCGCTGCTGGATGATCTGCGTGGGCCTGCCGCCCGCCTCGCCCACCAGTCCGACCAGTTCCTCGTCCAGGTCGGCGTACTGCCGTTCCAGGAAGACCCGCAGCAGCCGGCCCGGGTCGGTGAACGGACGGCCGGTCTCGGGGTCGAAGCCCTGCTCCTCGAAGTTGGCGAACTCGCCGGCCTCCTGTGCGAGCAGGCCGTTGATCCGCTGGTCGGTGTCGCGCAGCAGGATCGAGCGGGTGGTGGCCGCCACCGAGCCCAGCGCGACCGCCATCACGAGCAGCAGCCACAGCAGGATGCGGACCCGGGCCGAGATCCGGCGGCGCTCGGGCTCACCCGTCGCCGGGTCCGTCGTCGGCGTCACCGCCCCGGTCGTCGTCATCGTCGTCATGGGAGGGGCCGTCGGTGACCGGCGGCCGTGTCACCACCTGGTCGCTGGGCGTCGGCTCGGGCGAGGAGGCGGGCCCCGGGGTGGGGGAGCCGCTCTCCAGCTCCACCTTGGCCGGGACCTCGGGCCGCTGCGGGCTGTCGGTCAGGGCGAAACTGGTCGCGGCGATGCCGAGGGGGATCAGGACGACGGCCGCGAGGGCCGCCATGCGGCGGGAGAAGACCATGCGGTGGATTCTGCGCGAGGTGTCCGGCGGGCCGGATGAGCCCTGGATGAAGGACCCTTCATGTCCGTCGGCGGACTGCTGCGGGTCCGCGGTGGCCGGTAGGGCCCGCGCGGCAGAACCGCGAGCTTCCCACTCGCCGGCGTCTCAGTTGTCCAGGCCGATGGCGAAGGCCGCTTCCAGGTCGTGCTGGGAGTACGTGCGGAACGCCACGTGGGTGTCCGTGCCCTCCACGCCCGGGATCTTGCTGATCCGGCCGGGGATCACCTCGGCCAGGTCCTCGTGCCGGCTCACCCGCACCATGGCGATCAGGTCGTAGGTGCCGGTGACGGAGAAGACCTCGCTGACGCTCTCCAGCGCGGCGATCTGCTCCGCGATCTCGGGGATGCGGTCCACGCTGGTCTTGATGAGGACGATCGCGCTGATCACGGCTGGTTCTCTCCCTCGGGCGCCGCCACTGGAACGCCCTTCACTCTAGTCGTACGCCCGAATCGCACCCAGGCGAAGGTGAAGCCCAGCCCGAAGCCCACCAGGTGGGCGAGGTAGGCCACCCCCGGGCCGTCGCCGGCCCGTCCGGCCGCCATCCACTGCAGGGTCACCCAGAACGGCAGCACGATCCACGCCGGGAAGCGCAGCGGCAGGAAGAACAGGAAGGGCAGGAGGCTGGTCACGCGGGCCCGCGGGAAGAGGAACAGGAACGCGCCGAGCACCGCGGAGATCGCCCCCGAGGCGCCGACCAGGGACTCCTGGGAGTGGGCGTTGGCGCCCGCGTAGCCCACCAGGGCCAGGTAGCCGCAGCCGAGGTAGAACAGGGCGAACTGGAGCCGGCCCATCCGCTCCTCGGTCATCGCGCCGAAGACGTAGAGGAAGAGCATGTTGCCCAGCAGGTGCACCCAGCCGCCGTGGACGAACAGCGCCGTGGCCGGGGTGAGCGCCGACCCGGGGGAGTCCTCGAACAGTTCTGCGGGGATCACGCCCCAGCGCCGGAAGTAGGCGCGCTGCGCCGCCAGCAGTTCCTCCCCGGTGCCGTACACCGGATTGAGGCCGGCCGCCGGGCTGAGCAGGAACAGCAGGCAGCAGAGGGTGATCAGCGTGTACGTCACCGGGGCCGCCCGGCGCCGGGCCGGTGCGGGGCGGACGAGCCTCCCGACCGCCGCGGCTGTTCTGCGGGCCGTCGTGCTCCAGTTGCGGATCATGAACATGAATCATGACGTAACGGGCGCAACGGGCCATAGTGCCTCGCCGCCGTGGACACGCGGGCGTCGGGCACCCGCCAGGCCGTAGGGTTACGTGCCACACGCACCGGGGGCGGCCCGGCGCGTCACCGACACTGGAAGAGAGTGAACAGCCACGATGACGGTTCCCCTGCCGACCGACACGACGCGGTGGCGCTGCACCCTCTGCGGCAACCTCACCCGCTTCGACGTGACCCGGGCCTCGAAGGTCGTCGAGTACGTGCACCTCGATCTGGCCGGCGAGCCGACGGTGGAGGAGCGCGAGGTGCTCAGTGAGACCATCGAGTCGGTGCGCTGCCGCTGGTGCAACGCCGTGGACCAGGTGGAACTCGTGGACAGGCCGGATGCCGCCTCCTGAGCGGAGCGGCCCCGCACAAGGCGGTCCCGGTCCGGGATCGCCCTGAGACATTGGGGTGACGGATGGTGGAGACACACGGCGGGGGGCCGGGCGACGGCGCCGCTGAGGTGCTCGACCGCCCGCTGCCCGACGGCGTGCGCCGCCGGGTCGTGCAGATCGTGTCCGACGGCTTCGGCTCGCTCACCCTCGGCGAGCTGCCCGCACAGCTCAGGCAGTACGCCAGGTTCGCCCCCAACCGCCGGGCGAAGTTCGCAGGCAACGCCATGGCCGCCGCCGTCGAGACCGACCCGCTCTTCCGCCAGCGCATCGGCGAGAAGCTCCGCGACGCCCAGCCGGAACTGGCCGGCGCCCTGGAGGCCGGGTCCGCGCTCCCGGCCGCCGACCCCCTGGACGTGGCCGCCGCAGCCTACGTGCTGCGCCCGCACGGCTGGGTGAAGCTCGTGACCGCCGCCGGGGAGGAGGCGCAGCGCGCGGACGCCGAGCGCGCGGGCGAGGAGAGCCGTGCGGAGCTGGAGCGGCTGCACGAGGAGCTGGCCCGGGCCCGGGAGCACACCAAGGCCGAGACCGAGCGGCTGCGCGCCGAGCTGGACGCGGCGAAGCGGGAGGCCGAGTCGCTGCACCGCAAGCTGCGCTCCGCCCTCAGCGACGTCAGACGCGGCGAGGCGGCGCTGCGCAAACTCCGGGCCGAGACGGACGCCGTCCGCTCCGAGGCGCACGCCCAGGTGTCCGCGGCCGAGAGCGAGACCCGCCGGCTCAAGGCCCGCCTCGGAGAGACGGAAGCCGCCCTGGAGGCCAGCCGCAAGGCCGCCCGCGAGGGCCGCAGCGTCGAGGACATGCGCGTACGCCTCCTGCTCGACACCCTCCTCGACGCCACCCAGGGCCTGCGCCGCGAGCTGGCGCTGCCCCCGGTGTCCGTGCGGCCCGCGGAGACCGTGGACGCGGTCGAGCCCGGCCGGATGACGCCCAAGGACATCGCCCACCGCGCCCTGTCCGAGAGCGACCCGGCGATCCTGGACCAGTTGCTGGCGCTGCCCCAGGCCCATCTGGTCGTCGACGGCTACAACGTCACCAAGACCGGCTATCCGCAGATGCCGTTGGAGAAGCAGCGGCTGCGGCTGCTCGGCCAGCTCTCCCAGTTGGCGGCGCAGACCGGCGCCGAGACGACCTGCGTCTTCGACGGGGCCGAACTCGTCGCGCCGGTGCTGCTCGCGCCGCCGCGCGGGGTGCGGGTGCTGTTCTCCAAGCCCGGGGTCACCGCCGACGAGCTGATCCGCCAGCTCGTGCGGGCCGAGCCGCCGGGCCGGCCGGTCATCGTCGTCTCCACCGACCGCGAGGTCGCCGACGGCGTCGCGCGCGCCGGCGCGCGCCCGGTGGCGTCCGCGGTGCTCCTCAAGCGGCTTTCCTAGCCCCTCATTCACTTCCGCACCAAGCGCAACGTAGGCGCTCTATGCCCGAATTGACGGAACCGTCACGCAACGTAGTGTCAGGTGAGCGTCACTGCAGGTGAGTTGTGGCGAATAACGCGGTGCGTAACCGTGATTTTTCGGCGGAGGATTTGAACTGATCACGAGTGGGTCACTAGGGTCACCCTTCGAACCCTCGAACGGGTGATCCCTCTCAAGAAGGAGCTCGTCTCCGTGGCGTCCCACCGTCGTCCCAAGCAGCCGAGCCGCACGCGCGTGACCGTGCTCACCACCGCTGCCGCCGCCGCCGTCGCTCTCAGCTCCCAGGCCGCCAACGCGGCCCCGAGCGAGAAGCCGAGCAAGGACGAGGTCAAGGCGAAGGTCGACAAGCTCTACGAGGAGGCCGAGCAGGCCACCGAGAAGTACAACGGCGCCAAGGAGAAGCAGGAGAAGCTCCAGAAGGAGATCTCCACCCTCCAGGACAACGTCGCCCGCGGCCAGGAGGAGCTCAACGAGCTGCGCGACGGCCTCGGTTCGATGGCCAGCGCCCAGTACCGCTCCGGCGGCATCGACCCCTCCCTCCAGCTCTTCCTGTCCGCCGACCCGGACAACTACCTGGACAAGGCGTCCACCCTCGACCAGCTCAGCGGCCAGCAGGTCGAGGCGCTGAAGAAGATCCAGGAGAAGCAGCGCGACCTCGCCCAGCAGCGCTCCGAGGCCTCCAAGAAGCTCAAGGACCTCTCCTCCACCCGCACCGAACTGGGCAAGAAGAAGAAGGAAGTCCAGGGCAAGCTCTCCTCCGCGCAGAAGCTGCTCAACACCCTCACCGCGCAGGAGAAGGCGGCCCTCCAGCAGGAGGAGCAGCGCGCCAACCGCACCAGCGAGCGCCAGGTCCTCACCGGCGGCAAGTCCACCCCCGCCTCCGGCCGCGCGGGCGCCGCCTTCGCCGCCGCCCAGGGCAAGATAGGCACGCCGTACGTCTACGGCGCCACCGGCCCGTCCTCCTTCGACTGCTCGGGCCTGACCTCCTGGGCGTACGCGCAGGCCGGCGTCGGCATCCCGCGCACCTCCCAGGCGCAGGCCAACTACGGCACCCGCATCTCCTCGATGAGCCAGCTCCAGGTCGGCGACCTCGTCTTCTTCTTCAACGACCTGCACCACGTCGGCCTCTACGCCGGCAACGGCCAGGTCCTGCACGCCCCGCGCACCGGCACGAACGTCCGCTACGAGTCGATGAGCACCATCGGCGGTCCGTTCATGTTCGGCGTCCGGGTCTGACCCCGGGCCCCGGGCGCCGAGGCCCCAAAGCCCACGACGTCACCCCTCCCGCAGCGCCCGTTCGGGCGAATCTCGTGCGGGCCCTGTGACCCCCCGCCCCGCCGGTGACCTGCGTCAGCGGCGGGGCGTCGTGCTGCGCGGGGCCCGAGGTCGTTGGCCGGTGCCCCGCCGTGGGGTTACTGTCTGCCGCGTTTCCCCGTCCGCCAGCGGAAGGAGTGCGGCTTCCCGTGGGGTACCATCGCCGCCTTGCACCGTCCGGGTTCGACCGCGGCTCCACCGCCGCCGTCGGCCTGCTCTCCGTGGCCGCCGCCCTCCTGGGCGCCGTACCGGCCGCCGCCGCCCCGCACGACGACCGGCGGGCGGAGGTGGACCGGCTCCACACCGAGGCGGAGCGGGCGACCGAGGCCTACAACAAGGCCGACGCGCGCACCGAGGTGCTGCGGGAGGAGGTCACGACCGCGCAGGACTCCATCGCCCGCAAGCAGGAGCGCGTCAACACCATGCGGGACGCGCTCGGTTCGCTGGCCGGCGCCCAGTACCGCTCCGGCGGCATCGATCCGTCGCTGGCGCTGCTGCTGTCCGCCGAACCGGACGACTACCTCGACCGGGCCTCCGTGCTCGACCGGATCGGCACCCGCCAGGCGGGTGAGCTGAAGCAGCTCCAGGAGGCCATGCGCGACCTCGCCCAGGACCGTGCCGAGGCGGCCGCCAAGCTCACCGAGCTGGAGAAGGGCCGCAAGGCCGTCGCCGCCCACAAGAGGACCGTGGAGCGCAAGCTCGCCAAGGCCCGCGCCCTGCTCGCCGCCCTCCCGGACGACGAACGCGCCGCCTACGAGCGCGGGTCCCGCTCGGGCCGCGAGGACCTGACCGCCCTCGCCGGTGCCGCCGCCCCCGCCTCCGGCCGGGCCGGGGCCGCCTTCGCCGCCGCCCGCTCCGCCCTCGGCAAGCCCTACGTGTGGGGCGCCAACGGCCCCTCCGGCTTCGACTGCTCCGGCCTGACCCAGTGGGCGTACGCGCAGGCCGGCGTCGGCATCCCGCGCACCTCCCAGGCGCAGACCGGCGCCGGGCGGCACGTCTCCCTGGCCGAGGCGCGCCCCGGCGACCTGGTCGCCTACCGCAGCGACGCCAGCCACATCGCCATGTACGCCGGCAACGGCCAGGTGATCCACGCCCCCCACCCCGGCGCCCCGGTGCGCTACGACCCGGTCGGCATGATGCCGATCTCCTCGATCACCAGGGTGTGACCCCACGGCGCCCTGGGGCCGCGTCCCGCCCCGCCGGTGCCGTCCGACGCCCGGCGCCCGTACGATCGGGCGGGTGGCTGGGCGAAGGCGGGTGTCGGGGGTACTGGCGGCTGTCCTGTGCCTGCTGCCCGCCGGGCTCGTGGGGTGCGGCGGGCGGAGCGCCGCCGAGTCCGACCGGGCCGAGGTCCAGCAGGTCCTGGACCGGCGTGCGGCCGCCGTCCTCGCCCACGACGCCGCCGCCTACGCCCGCACCGGCACCGGTGCCGGTCTCGGCGACCTGAGCGCGATCCCGCTGGCCGCCTGGACCTACCGGGTGCGGGCGGTGGACCGCGCCGGCGACCGGGCCACCGCCGACGTCGAACTGCGCTACCGCGTCGACGGCTACGACCGGGGCGCCGTCGCCACCGGCCGCACGATGCGGCTGAGCCGCGACGGCGCCGGCGGACAGTGGTCCGTGGACTCCGACCGGCCCGCCGGGAAGTCCGGCCAGCAGCCCTGGGACCAGGGCCCGGTCGAGGTCGTCCGCGGGAAGCACAGCCTGGTCCTCGGCGTCGGGCAGCCCACCGCCACCCTGCGCCGCTTCGCCGGCCTCGCCGACCGGGCCGTGCCCGCCGTCTCGGACGCCTGGGACGGCGACTGGGCCAGCCGGGTCGTCGTGGTCGTCCCCCGGTCCCTGGAGGGCATGGCGGGCCTGCTCGGCTCACCCGCCTCCTCCTACCGGGGCATCGCCGCCGTCACCACCGGGGAGACGGGCGGCCGGGAGCGCGCCCCCGCGGACCGGATCATCGTCAACCCGGACGCGTACGGGCTCCTCGGCGACCTCGGCAAGCAGGTCGTGCTCACCCACGAGACGACCCACGTCGCCACCCGCGCCGACACCACCTCCGCCACCCCGCTGTGGCTCTCCGAGGGGTACGCCGACTGGGTCGGGTACCGCACGAGCCACCGCACCGCCGCCGAGGCCGCCCCCGAACTGGCCGAGGCGGTCGCCGGGGGCGAGCCGCCCGCGCGGCTGCCGGCCGACGAGGACTTCGGCTTCACCGCCGACGCCCGGGCACTGGCCCGGGCGTACGAGGGCGGCTGGCTGGCCTGCCGGATGGTCGCCGAGCAGTGGGGCGAGGACCGGCTCGACGCCCTCTACCGCTCCGTGGGCGCGCACGCCGAGCGCGCCGGTGCCGTCGAGGACGCGCTGCACGACGTGCTCGGGACCACCCTCGGGGACTTCACTGCGCGCTGGCGGGAGTATCTGCGGACGCGGCTCGGCTGACCCGCCCGGACTCCCCGGCCGGCACCCGGCGCCCGCGCCGCACCGTGTCCCGCCACAGGGCACGGGCACCGACGACGGACGCGGCGACCAGCAGGCCGTTGCGGACGGACAGCAGTGCGATGCCGAGCGGGGTGCTCGTCACCACGTCGCCGAAGAGCAGCGGGAACTCCAGCACCGTCACCAGGCTCGCCACCAGCACCAGGGTGACCGGCACCCGCATCCGGCTCGCCCGGAAGCACCGGCAGACCGCCCCGAGGCCGATCAGCCACACCAGGTACTGCGGGCTGATCACCCGGCTCGTCACCGTGAACATCAGCACCGCCACGAAGGCCGCGTCCGCCGCCGTGTGCGCGGCGAACCGCGGGCGGGCCGGCCGCCGCGCCGCCGCCAGCCGCCACAGCAGCAGCCAGCCGAACGCCACCGCGCTCAGCCCCAGCGAGACCGTGCCCACCGTGCCCACGTGCGGACCCAGGAACTCCATCGAGCCGTAGTTCAGCAGCACCCCGCCCTCCCAGCCGAAGTGCCGGGCCACGTGGAAGACCAGCGAACCCAGCGACTCCACCTCGATCCCCCGCTCGCGCTGGAAGGCCAGGAACGCGAACGACCCGGGCATCGACACGGCGAACACCGCGGCGAGCCCGGCCCCGCCGAGCACCGCCGCCACCCACGGCGCGCGCCCCCGCATCCCGAGGAGCACCAGCGCCGGCCACACCTTCAGCAGCGCCCCCAGCGCGGCCAGGCCGCCCGCCACCCGGGGATGCCGCGCGGCGAGGACCAGCGCGGCCACCGCGACGGCGGTGACCATCACGTCGTAGCGGGCGTACACCGTCGGACCGAGCAGCGGGACGCCCACCACCCACACCCACGCGCCGCGCCGCGAACGTCCCGCGCCCCGGCCCGCGTGCCACAGCAGCGCGAGGACGGCCGCGTCCGTGACGCAGACCAGGACGAAGAACGCCGTCGCGTACGAGAAGAAGGGCAGCAGGGCGGGGGAGAGGATCGCGAGGGCCGCGGCGGGCGGGTACTGCCAGGTGACGTCGTCCTGGGGAAACGTTCCGGTGCGCAGGACGTCGTACCAGCCGTGGTAGATCACGGAGACGTCGCTCGTGACGTCCGGACCGGGCGAGACCAGCACCTTCAGCACCAGCAGCATCAGCACCAGCCGCGAGGCGCCCCAGGTCGACAGCAGCCACACCGGTGACCGCCCCGCGTCCATCGTCTTCACGTGCTCCCTGCCCGTCCGTGCCCGCCCTGCCTGCCGGTGCGGACATGATGACCCGGACACCTGTGCGCGTGCCACAGGAGACCGCCGCCCCCCGGCGCCCGGCGGTCGGTTCGGTAGGGTCGGCGGCGTGCGCAAGACCTTGATCGTAACGAACGACTTCCCGCCCCGTCCGGGCGGCATCCAGGCCTTCCTGCACAACATGGCGCTGCGCCTGGACCCCGACCGGCTCGTCGTCTACGCCTCCACCTGGAAGCGCGGCCGCGAGGGCGCCGAGGCCACCGCCGCCTTCGACGCCGAGCAGCCCTTCACCGTCGTACGGGACCGCACGACCATGCTGCTGCCGACGCCGGGCGCGACCCGGCGGGCGGTGGGCCTGCTGCGCGAGCACGGCTGCACCTCCGTGTGGTTCGGGGCCGCCGCACCCCTCGGCCTGATGGCACCGGCCCTGCGGAAGGCGGGCGCCGAACGCCTGGTCGCCACCACCCACGGCCACGAGGCGGGCTGGGCCCAGTTGCCCGCCGCCCGCCGACTGCTGCGCCGGATCGGGGAGTCGACGGACACGCTCACCTACCTCGGCGAGTACACCCGCTCCCGCATCGCGGGCGCGCTCACGCCGGAGGCCGCCGCGCGGATGGTGCAACTGCCGCCCGGCGTCGACGAGAAGACCTTCCACCCGGCCGCCGGCGGCGACGAGGTGCGCGCCCGCCTGGGCCTCACCGACCGCCCCGTCGTCGTCTGCGTCTCCCGGCTGGTCCCGCGCAAGGGCCAGGACACCCTGATCCGTGCCCTGCCCCGCGTCCTCGCGGCCGAGCCGGACGCGGTCCTGCTGCTCGTCGGCGGCGGCCCCTACGAGGAGGACCTGCGCCGTCTCGCCGCCGAGACCGGCGTGGCCGGCTCCGTCCACTTCACCGGCCCCGTGCCCTGGTCCGAGCTGCCCGCCCACTACGGCGCCGGCGACGTCTTCGCCATGCCCTGCCGCACCCGCCGCGGCGGCCTCGACGTGGAGGGCCTCGGCATCGTCTACCTGGAGGCCTCGGCGACCGGCCTCCCCGTCGTCGCGGGCGACTCGGGCGGCGCCCCCGACGCGGTGCTCGACGGCGAGACGGGCTGGGTGGTCCGCGGCGACGCCCCCGAGGAGTCCGCCGACCGCATCGTCGCGCTCCTGGGAGACCCGGAACTGCGCCGGAGGATGGGCGAGCGGGGCCGGGCGTGGGTGGAGGAGAAGTGGCGCTGGGACCTGCTGGCGGAGCACCTGAAGGCGTTGCTGTAACACGGCCGCCTTCGCGGCACGGGGACTGAGGACACCCAGGGGCGCGGGGCTGCGACATGTGCGGCTCCGCCGCGCTGGGCCCGACAGGCCACGACGAACGCGAAGCCGCCGACGAACCGAACCACCCGGCACCCCGCCGGGCGCCCCTACTTGGAGTAGATCGCCTCGATCTCGTCCGCGTAGTCCTTGGCGACGACATTCCGCTTCAGCTTCAACGACGGAGTCAAGTGCCCCGATTCCTCGGTGAACTGAGCCCCCAGCACCCGGAACCTGCGCACCGACTCCGCCTTCGACACCGCCGCGTTCCCGTCGTCGACCGCGTCCTGGACCGCCGCCAGCAGCTCCGGGTCCTCCCGCAGCGACATCGCCGTCGAGCCGGCCGGCTTGCCGTGCTCCGCACACCAGCGGCCCAGGAACTCCTCGTCGAGGGTGACCAGCGCGCCCACGAAGGGCCGTCCGTCGCCGACCACCATGCACTCCGCGACCAGCGCGTGCGCGCGGATGCGGTCCTCCATGACGGCGGGGGCGACGTTCTTGCCGCCGGCGGTGACGATGATCTCCTTCTTGCGGCCGGTGATCCGCAGGTAGCCGTCCTCGTCCAGGGTGCCGATGTCACCGGTGTGGAACCAGCCGTCGGCCAGCGCCTCCGCGGTCGCGCCCGGGTTGTTCCAGTACTCCTTGAACAGGTGCTCGCCGTGCAGCAGCACCTCGCCGTCGTCCGCGATGCGCACCACGGAGCCCGGCAGCGGCTGGCCGACCGTGCCGATCTTCTGCCGGTCCCAGGGGTTGAAGGCGGTGGCCGCGCAGGACTCGGTCAGCCCGTAGCCCTCCAGGACCGTGAAGCCGATGCCGCGGAAGAAGTGGCCGAGCCGCTCGCCGAGCGGGGCGCCGCCGGAGATGGCGTACTCGCCGCGCCCGCCCAGGACCGTACGGAGCTTGCCGTAGACGAGCTTGTCGAAGACCCGGTGCCTGAGCCGCAGTCCGACGGACGGACCGGACGGGGTGTCCAGGGCCTTGCTGTAGGCGATCGCCGTGTCCGCGGCCTTGTCGAAGATCCTGCCCTTGCCGTCGGCCTGCGCCTTGGCGCGCGCCGAGTTGTACACCTTCTCGAAGACGCGCGGGACGCCGAGGATCAGCGTGGGCCGGAACGCGGCCAGTTCGTCGGTGAGGTTCTTGATGTCGGGGACGCAGCCCAGCTTGATCGGCGCGATCATCGGCGCGACCTGGACCAGACGCCCGAAGACGTGCGCGAGGGGCAGGAAGAGGAGGACCGAGCACTCACCGGTGCGGAAGAGCGGACGCAGCCGTTCCACCACGTTCCCGCACTCGGCGAAGAAGCTGCGGTGGGTGAGGACACAGCCCTTGGGACGGCCGGTGGTGCCGGAGGTGTAGACGATGGTCGCGGGGTCGTCGGCCTTCGCGATCGAGCCGCGCTCCTCGACAGCCCGGTCCGTGACGTCCTGGCCCAGCTTCCCCAGGTCCTCGACGGCGCCCGCGTCGATCTGCCAGACGTTCTTGAGGGCGGGCAGCCGGTCGCGCACCGACTCGACGACCGCGGCGTGCCCGGCCGACTCCACCACGCACGCGGTGGCCCCCGAGTCGCTGAGGATCCACTGCACCTGCTCCGGCGAGCTGGTCTCGTACACCGGCACGGTGATCGCGCCCGCGCTCCAGATGGCGAAGTCCAGCAGGGTCCACTCGTAGCGCGTGCGGGACATCAGACCCACCCGGTCGCCCGGCTGGACACCGGAGGCGAGCAGGCCCTTGGCCGCGGAGTGCACCTCGGCGAGGAAGGCGCGTGCGGTCACGTCCTGCCAGGCGCCGCCCACCTTGCGGGCGATGACGGCGACGTCGGGATGCTGCGCGGCGTTTCTGCGGACGATGTCGGTCAGGTTTCCGTCCGCGGGGACCTCGTACAAGGCCGGAAGGCTGAACTCGCGCAAGACTGCTGCTCCTCATAGGGCGCCGGCGCCACGACACTGTGTGATGCGACGGTGCGGTCCAAGGCTCGGGCAAGTGCTCGGGAGAACTCATGCGCGATTCACATGGTGAAATCCCGAGCACGACTGGACTGCCCGGACGTTACCCGCCGGTATGCGTCCTCCGACAGGGGGTCCCCGCGAGATGTTCGCTGCGTCACACGGATGGGGTTTGCTTTGCGCACAGTAGTCGACGGGCCGTCCGACCAGCCAGTAACCGCAGGTCCGACCGCTACTGTTCACAACCGCCGCGCGCTGCCTACGCTTGATCGCCATGGCACCCACACCGCCCCGCAACACGACCACACGCGTCCACGTGGTCAGCGACGTCCACGGCAACGCGCGTGACCTGGCCCGGGCCGGCGAGGGCGCCGACGCCCTGATCTGCCTCGGGGACCTGGTCCTCTTCCTCGACTACGCCGACCACGCGCGCGGCATCTTCCCCGACCTGTTCGGCGTGGCCAACGCCGACCGCATCGTCGAGCTGCGCACCGCCCGGCGCTTCGCCGAGGCCCGCGAGTTCGGCGCGCGGCTGTGGGCCGGCGTCGACGGGGACCGGCGCGAGCTGATCGAGGGGGCGGTGCGCAAGCAGTACGCCGAGCTGTTCGCCGCGTTCCCCACCCCGACCTACGCCACCTACGGCAACGTCGACGTGCCCCCGCTGTGGCCCGAGTACGCCCGCCCCGGCACCACCGTCCTCGACGGGGAACGGGTGGAGATCGGCGGCCGCGTCTTCGGCTTCGTCGGCGGCGGCCTGCAAACCCCCATGAACACGCCGTACGAGATCGGCGACGAGGAGTACGCCGCCAAGATCGAGGCCGTCGGCGAGGTGGACGTGCTGTGCACCCACATCCCGCCGGACGTGCCGGAACTCGTCTACGACACCGTGGCCCGGCGCTTCGAACGCGGCAGCCGCGCGCTGCTCGACGCGATCCGCCGCACCCGTCCCCGCTACGCCCTGTTCGGGCACGTCCACCAGCCGCTGGCCCGGCGGATGCGCGTCGGGGCGACCGAGTGCGTGAACGTCGGCCACTTCGCCTCGACGGGACGGCCGTGGGTGCTGGAGTGGTGAGCGCGGGCGGCCGACCTGCGCAGGTGGGTGGTGGCATGGGCCGCCCCCGTGCGCGATAGCCTGCACGCGGCACACACGTGCGCGCGACGGGCGGCGCACGACGACCTCAGCAGCGGACCGCATCCGGAGGACCCACGGCGATGGCGGAACACACCAGCTCGAGCATCACCATCGAGGCGGCCCCGGCCGACGTCATGGCGGTGATCGCCGACTTCGAGCGCTACCCGGACTGGACGGGAGAGGTGAAGGAGGCGCAGGTCCTCGCGACCGACGCGCAGGGGCGTGCCGAGCAGGTCCGACTCGTCATGGACGCCGGGGCGATCAAGGACGACCAGACACTGGGCTACACCTGGACCGGCGAGCACGAGGTCTCCTGGACGCTGGTGAAGTCCCAGATGCTGCGCTCCCTCGACGGCTCCTACCTGCTGCGCCCGGCGGGCACGGGCACGGAGGTCACCTACCGGCTCACGGTGGACGTCAAGATCCCCATGCTCGGCATGATCAAGCGCAAGGCGGAGAAGGTCATCATCGACCGGGCCCTGGCCGGCCTGAAGAAGCGGGTCGAGTCGAAGCAGCCCTAGCCGGTTCGCGGGCAGCGGTGACGAGGCCGGCGCGCACGGGCGGCGGGGGCACCTCCCGCGCGAGCGAAGCGGGCGGGAGGGAGGCACCCGCGCGACGCCGGGCAGCGCACCCGCGTCCGGCCCCGCCCAGGCACCGGTACCGTTCCCCCTCATGCGCACCCTCCTGATCACGGGCCCCGGCGGCACCGGCCGTACCACGCTCGCCGCCGCCACCGCGCTCACCGCCGCCCGCGAGGGCACCCGCACCCTCCTGCTCGGCACCGACCGCGACGACACCCTCGGCGCCGCGCTCGGCGTGCCCACCGGGCCCGCGCCGACCCCCGTCGAACCCGGCCTCACCGCCTGGCGCCCCGACGCCGCCCAGGGCTTCCGGGACGCGCTCGCCGCCCTCCAGGACCGCGCCGCCTCCGCCCTCGACCTCCTCGGCGCCGCCCGTCTCGACCCCGAGGAACTCACCCCGCTCCCCGGCGCCGACGACCTCGCCCTGCTGCGCGCCCTGCGCGAGGCGGCCCTCGCCGAGGCGCACGACCTGCTCGTCGTCGACCTGCCGCCCGCACCCCGCGCCCTCGCCCTGCTCGCCGCGCCCGAGGAACTGCGCCGCGCCCTGCGCCTCCTGCTCCCGCCCGAACGGCAGGCCGCCCGTGCCCTGCGCCCCGTCCTCGGCCGGCTCGCGGGCGTCCCCATGCCGGCCGAGGCGCTGTACGAGGCGACCGCCCGCTGGGACCTGGAACTCGCCGCCGCCGAGGCCGTCCTGGCCGACCGGAACACCACCGTACGGCTGGTCGCCGAGCCAGGACCGGCCGGTGCCGACGCCGTCCGCGCCGCCGCCCTCGGCCTCGCCCTGCGCGGCCTGCGCACCGACCTGCTGGTCGCCAACCGCGTCCTGCCCGAGGACGTCCCGGCGGACAGTTGGCTCGGCGGCCCCCTCGCCCAGCAGCGCAAGACGCTGGCGGAGTGGCAGGGGACGTACGACGTCCGCGCCGTCGCCCACCTCGGCCGCGACCCCCGCGGCACGGACGACCTCGCCGCCCTCGGCGTGCCCGGCGTCAACCCGGCCGCCTCCCCGGTCGAGTGGCCCGTCACCGACCGGCTGGCCGAGGACGGCGTCCTGGTCTGGCACATCCCGCTGCCGGGCGCCGTGCGCGAGGAGCTCGACCTGATCCGCCGCGGGGACGAACTGGTCGTCGCCGCCGGGCCGTTCCGCCGCACCGTTCCGCTGCCGTCCGCGCTGCGCCGCTGCACCGTCGACGGGGCCGCCCTGCGGGAGGGCGCGCTCGCGGTGCGGTTCGCGCCCGACCCGGCGCTGTGGCCGCGGGGACGATGACCCGGCCGGGGCCGCCTCCGTTCGGGTAACGTCGTAAGGACGAACCGTAGTCAGGAGTCCGTCATGAGCGAAGAGCTCCCCCCGTCCGAGGCACCCCGCCCCGACGAGGCCGACACGGTCGACGGGACGCGTGCGACCGGTGGGGCGCGCGCGGCCGACGGGACGCGTGCGACCGACGCCGACGCCTGGGCGACGGCGTGCGCCGAGGACCTGGAGGCCGAGAAGGCCCGCCGCCGTGCAGCGTACGGGCCGCCGCCCGGCTCCGCCGCCGAGGAACTGCGACGGCTCGTCGACACCGTCGCCGACAAGCTGTCCGGCCTCCAGGCCCCGCTGCTCGGCCAGGTCGCCGGACCCGCCGCCCAGCAGGTGGTCCGGCAGGTCGTCCAGCAGGCGAAGGCCGCCGTCGAACCGGTCATCGAGCGCAACCCGGACGTGTTCGACCACCTCGCCGCCGCCGGCGGTGAACTCCTCGCCGCCTACCGCTCCGCCGTCCAGAACCAGGAACGCCGCTGGACCACGGGGGACACCCCGGCCAAGGACCCGCGCGACCCCCGTGACCAGGGCGAAGGCGGCACCGACGGGGGCGACGAGGGCGACGGGGGCACCGGTCCCGGACAGCGCATCGACCTGGACTGAGCCCCGCCTCGGGTACGGTTGCCCTTAGCGGGGCTCGACCGAACTGAGGGATTCATGGGACTCACCATCGGCGTCGACATCGGCGGCACGAAGATCGCGGCCGGCGTGGTCGACGAGGAAGGCAACATCCTCTCGACCCACAAGGTGCCGACCCCCACCACACCCGAGGCCATCGTGGACGCCATCGCCTCCGCGGTCGAGGGCGCGCGCGTGGGGCACGAGATCGTCGGCGTCGGTATCGGTGCCGCCGGATACGTCAACCGCCAGCGCTCCACGGTCTACTTCGCGCCCAACATCGACTGGCGCCAGGAGCCGCTCAAGGAGAAGGTCGAGGCGCGCGTCGGCCTCCCCGTCGTCGTGGAGAACGACGCCAACGCCGCGGCCTGGGGCGAGTACAAGTTCGGCGGCGGCAAGGGCCACCGCAACGTCATCTGCATCACCCTCGGCACCGGCCTCGGCGGCGGCATCATCATCGGCAACAAGCTGCGCCGCGGTCACTTCGGCGTGGCCGCCGAGTTCGGCCACATCCGCATGGTGCCCGACGGTCTGCTGTGCGGCTGCGGCTCGCAGGGCTGCTGGGAGCAGTACGCGTCGGGCCGGGCGCTGGTGCGGTACGCCAAGCAGCGCGCCAACGCCACCCCCGAGCGCGCCGAGGTGCTGCTCGCGCTGGGTGACGGCACCCCCGACGGCATCGAGGGCAAGCACATCTCCGTCGCCGCCCGGCAGGGCTGCCCGGTCGCCGTCGACTCCTACCGGGAACTGGCCCGCTGGGCCGGCGCCGGCCTCGCCGACCTGGCCTCGCTCTTCGACCCGTCCGCCTTCATCGTCGGCGGCGGCCTCTCGGACGAGGGCGACCTGGTCCTCGACCCGATCCGCAAGTCGTACAAGCGCTGGCTGGTCGGCGGCAACTGGCGCCCGGTCGCCGACGTGGTCGCCGCCCAACTCGGCAACAAGGCGGGGCTGGTCGGCGCGGCCGACCTGGCGAGGGAACCCGACCCGATCATGTGACGGCCGACTTTCGAGCGGCGGGCACCGTCCCGACCCGGAGGGCGCGGGGCGGAGTCCGTTCGGGGCTCCGCCCCGGGGGCGCGACGAGCCACGGGGGACCGGCAGTCGCCCGCCGTTCCCGCCCCCGGCCCACAAGGCGCCTGATCATGCGGTCCCGTAAATTGACCGCATGGCAACGTCCCTTCCCGCGCTCCCCAACTCCCGCACCGAACCCGACGGTTCCGCGGTCATCCGCGTCCTGAGCTACAACGTCCGTTCGCTGCGCGACGACACCGACGCCCTCACCCGCGTCATCAAGGCCTGCGCACCGGACCTCGTCCTCCTCCAGGAGGCCCCGCGCTTCTTCCGCTGGCGCAAGAAGATCACCCGCCTCGCCGCCGCGAGCGACCTGGTCCTCCTGTCCGGCGGCGGCACCGCGGCCGGCCCCGCGCTGCTCTGCTCCCTGCGGGCCACCGTGGAGCGCACCGAGGACGTGCTGCTCCCGCTCACCCCCGGCCAGCACCGCAGGGGCCTTGCCAGCGCCGTGGTCCGGATCGGCGGGGCCCGTCTCGGCGTCCTCAGCGCCCACCTGTCGCTGCGGCCGGACGAGCGCCACGAGCAGGCCGGGCTGCTCCTCGACCACCTGACCGCCCTCGGCGTCACGCACGCCGTGGCGGGCGGCGACCTGAACGAGCGTCCCGGCGGCCGTACCTTCCGGCGGCTCGGCGACGGGCTGCGCGACTGCTGGACCGCCGCGCCCTGGGGCGGCGAGTACACCTTCCCGGCCGCCGCCCCGGACCGCCGTATCGACGCGGTCTTCGTCACCGAGGGCGTCGAGGTGCTGGGCTGCGGGGTACCGGCGGGGCTGCCCGGGGTGGCGCAGGACGACCTGAGGGCGGCCACGGACCACCTCCCGGTGCTGACCGCCCTCCGCGTGCCCGCCGTGTCCGGCTGACGGTCCTGGGCGTGCGTGTTGTGTCCGGCTGGCCGGCTGTCTTCTGCGTGCGAGCCGTGTCCGGCTGACGGTCCTGCGTGTGCGTGCTGGCGTCCGGCTGGCTGTCTTCTGCGCGGGCGCTGTGTCCGGCTGATGGCCCCGGGGCGTGCGTGCTGTGTTCGGCTGGCTGTCCTCTGCGTGCGCGCCACGTCCGGCTGACCGGCCTCCGCGTGCCCGCGGCCACCGGCTGACCGGCCGGCCGCGAGCGTCCGGCCCCGTGGCAGGCGGCGAGGGCCAGGCACTGTGGCAGGGTGCGAGGGCCCGGCCTCCGGGGCCGCGGGCTACACCACCGCGCCGCGCCCCGGGTCGTCGTCGTCCTCGTCGCCCGTCCGCATCCGCACGACCAGGGTGGCGAAGCCGCCGAGGAAGCCGCCGATGCTCAGGGTCGTCAGCCACCAGGTCATGTCCCAGCCGAGCACCACCGCCAGCAGGAGCAGCACCGGGCCGCCGAGCACGCCCAGCCAGGCGAACTTCGACGTGGTGTCCGCGTCGGGCAGCGGCGGCGGCTCGGGCGGGACGAAGTGGCCCTCGTCGTCCGCGTCGAAGTCGTCGTCGGAGGGCTCGGCCAGCGTGTGGTCGCGGGGGCCGACACCGGGCGCGAACGCCACGGAGCCGCCCAGCGGCCGGTCGGAGGAGGGTCGCTCCGCCGCGGGCTTCTCGTCGTTCACCTCGGTTTCGAGCAGCGCCAGGTCCTCGACCGACTTGAACGGCTTGGTGCCCGGCGGGTCCGGAGGCTCCTCCCCGTACCCAGCGACGATCGCCTCCCAGGCGGCGCCCTCGTCGAGGGGCGCGCCCTGCGCCCCGGGCCCGCCGTCCGCCGCGCGCTCCCGCCCCTCGCGGTGCTCCCGGTCCACGCCCCGCTCCTCGCGGTCCTCACGGTCGGAGTCGTGCTCAGTCACCTGCGGCCGTCCCTTCCTTGCCGAGACCGGGCTCCGGTTCCCCGACGGAACCGGGTGCGAGCCGGCCGATGAACGCGACGCTCTCCGCGAAGATCCGGTCCGCATCGTGGTCCAACGTCGCCACGTGGTAGCTCTGTTCCAGCAGGATCTCCGTCACGTCCGTCGACGACACCCGGCCCAGGATCCGCGCCGAGTCGGCCGGCGGCACCACGTGGTCCTGCGGGCTGCGCAGCAACAGCAGCGGCTGGGTCACCTGCGGCAGGTCGCCGTCGGCCAGCCGGAAGAAGGAGCGCAGCGAGTGCGCCGAGTGCAGCGGCACCCGGTCGTACCCCAGCTCCGTGCTGAGCGGCTTGGCGATGTCGCTGGCGATGCCCTTCGTGGCGGGCACCAGGTGGCGCAGGACGGGCAGGGCATGCTGGGCGACGCCGTGCATCCGGTTGGCCGGGTTCACGAGGACGATGCCCCGCACCGCGTCGCCGTGCTTCGCGGCGAGCCGCAGGGCGAGGGCGCCGCCCATGGACAGGCCGGCCACGAAGACCCGCGCGCAGCGCCCGCGCAGGGCGCGCAGCTCGCGGTCCACCTCCGCGTACCAGTCCTGCCAGCCGGTGACCTGCATGTCCTCCCAGCGGGTCCCGTGTCCGGGCAGCAGCGGCAGCGACACGGTCAGACCGCGCTCGGCCAGGTACCGGGCCCAGGGGCGCAGGGACTGCGGGGAACCGGTGAAACCGTGGCAGAGGAGGACGCCGGTCTCCCCGCCCTCGTGGCGGAACGGCTCGGCTCCGGGCAGCACCGGCACGTCTCGGTCTCCTGTCGTCAAGGGGGACTCGCGGGTCTTTCACCGTACGCGACCGCACTGACACCGACCAGGGCCGTCGGGGCCATTGACGGCGGCCCGGGTTAAGGTCTGAACCTCACACACGGGAGGCACTCGGTTGTTGTACGGCGCGATGAAGGTCACCGTCGGGGGATCGCTGAAGCTCGCCTTCCGGCCCTGGGTGGAGGGCCTGGAGCACATCCCGGCCGACGGCCCCGCCATTCTGGCGAGCAACCACCTGTCGTTCTCCGACTCGTTCTTCCTGCCCGCCGTCCTCGACCGCAAGGTGACCTTCATCGCCAAGGCCGAGTACTTCAACACCCCCGGGGTCAAGGGCAGGCTGACCGCCGCCTTCTTCAAGGGCGTGGGCCAGCTCCCGGTGGACCGCTCCGGCGCGCGCGGCGCGGGGGAGGCCGCCATCAAGAGCGGCATAGAGGTCCTGGAGCGCGGCGAGCTGTTCGGCATCTACCCCGAGGGCACCCGCTCCCCGGACGGCCGCCTCTACCGCGGCAAGCCGGGCGGCCTGGCCCGCGTGGCCCTGGCCACCGGCGCGCCCGTCATCCCGGTCGCCATGATCGACACCGAGAAGATTCAGCCGCCCGGTCAGGTGATGCCGAAGCTGATGCGCCCGGGCATCCGCATCGGCACCCCGCTCGACTTCACCCGCTACCAGGGCATGGAGCACGACCGCTTCGTGCTCCGCGCGGTGACCGACGAGGTCATGTACGAGATCATGAAGCTCTCCGGCCAGGAGTACGTCGACATGTACGCGACCGCCATGAAGCGGCAGCTCGCGGAGGCGGCGAAGGCCGAGAAGGAAGCGGGCAGGGCGGCGGCCAAGGCCGGCCGGGACCGGACCGCCACGTAGGCGGGACAGGAACACCGGGTGTCCGGGGGGAGGGGAAGATGGCCAGGCGCGAGAGAGTCATGAGGATGTCCGTCGAGCTGCCGCTGTGGCGCGCGCTCGCCGGCTACCGCGTGCTCACCATGCTGTACGCGATCGGCTTCTTCGCCACCGCCTACTCCGGCTTCGCCCGCCCCTGGCTCGCCGTCGCCTACTACGCCCTCCTCCTCGTGTGGACCCTGGCCACCCTGCCCAAGGTCCAGAACGCCGCGAGCTGCACCAAGCGGTTCCTCGCCGCCGACCTCACCATCGCCCTGACCGGCATCCTGCTCACGCCCCTCGCCGACGCCCCCGAGCGCGTCCTGGACGGCGGGCCGACCCTGCCGTCGATATGGACCGCGGGTTCCGTGCTGGCCTTCGCCGTCAAGGGCGGCTGGCGCTGGGCCGCCGTCGCCTCCACCCTCGTCGCCGTCGCCAACCTGGTCGAACGCGGCACCCCGGCCCGCGACACCGTCCACAACGTCGTCCTCGTCTGGGTCGCCTCCATCGCCATCGGCTACGTCGTCGAGGTCGCCCGCGCCTCCGAGCGCACCCTCGCCCGCGCCCTGGAGATCGAGGCGGCGACCAGGGAACGCGAACGGCTCGCCCGCGACATCCACGACAGCGTCCTGCAGGTGCTGGCCATGGTGCAGCGCCGGGGCGCCGTCATCGGCGGCGAGGCGGCCGAGCTGGGCCGGCTCGCCGGTGAGCAGGAGGTGGCCCTGCGCACCCTCGTCTCCGGCGGCCTCGTGCCCGTCTCACGCGTGTCGGAGGACGCCGCCGAGGGCGCCCTCGTACGGGAGGTGGAGGAACCGGAGGCGGCGGACCCGGACGGTCCCGTCGACCTGCGCGCCCTGCTCGCCCCGTACGCCGGCTCCCTGGTCAACCTCGCCGAGCCGGGCGCCCCGGTGCTCCTCGCCCCCGGTGCCGCGCGGGAGCTGGCCGCCGCCGTGGGCGCCGCCCTGGACAACGTCCGCCGGCACGTCGGCGAACGGGCCCGCGCGTGGATCCTGGTCGAGGACGAGCCGGACGAGGTGATCGTCACCGTCCGCGACGAGGGCCCCGGCATCCCGGAGGGGCGGCTCGCCGAGGCCGAGGGCGAGGGACGGCTCGGCGTGGCCCTGTCGATCCGCGGCCGGCTCCGCGACCTCGGCGGCACCGCCGAACTGGTCTCGGTGCCCGGACAGGGCACCGAAGTCGAACTGAGGGCACCGAAGAAGACCGTCGGCACCACCGCACGGGGGAAGGCAGCGGACCATGACTGAACGACAGACCTCCGGACCTCCGGACCCCGGACGGCGGGACCCGGTCAGGGTGATGGTGGTCGACGACCACCCGATGTGGCGCGACGCCGTCGCCCGGGACCTGGCCGAGTCCGGCTTCGACGTCGTCGCCACCGCCGGCGACGGCGACCAGGCGGTGCGCCGGGCCGCGGCCGTCGCGCCCGACGTCCTGGTGCTCGACCTCAACCTGCCCGGAAAGCCCGGCGTCCAGGTCTGCAAGGAGGTCGTCGGCGCCGACCCGAAGCTGCGCGTCCTGGTGCTCTCGGCGAGCGGGGAGCACGCCGACGTGCTGGAGGCGGTGAAGTCCGGCGCGACCGGCTACCTGCTGAAGTCCGCCTCCACCGAGGACCTGCGGGACGCGGTGCGCCGCACCGCCGCGGGCGACCCGGTCTTCACCCCGGGGCTGGCCGGACTGGTCCTCGGCGAGTACCGCCGCCTCGCCTCCGAACCCGCGCCCGCCGCCGGCACCGACGACCCCGGCGCGCCCCGGCTCACCGACCGGGAGACAGAGGTGCTGCGCCTGGTGGCCAAGGGCCTGAGCTACAAGCAGATCGCCGAACGCCTCGTCATCTCCCACCGCACCGTGCAGAACCACGTCCAGAACACCCTGGGCAAGCTCCAGTTGCACAACCGCGTGGAGCTGGTGCGGTACGCGATAGAGCGGGGCCTGGACGACGCGTGACCCGCGCGGGACAGCGGCCGCGGCCTCAACCGCCCACGGTGGCGGGGGATCACGGGACACCGTCCCGCTCGGCATCCCGGCCGTCCGCGGCGCCCTGCCCCGCGGCGGCACGATCCCCGCTCCTCGCGCACCGACCCGCTCCTGGAGCGGGACGGCGTCCCTGGCGTCGAGGACACCCCCGGCGTCGCCACCCGCCTCGCCGGCGAGTACGGCGTGCCCCCGGGCGCCCCGCACCCCGACCGCCGAGGACACGGCCCGCCCGAGGACGGTCGGACCGGCGCGGTACGAGGAGGCCGGCGTCTCTCCGGCCGACCGGCGAGGGCCGGCCCGGGGCCGTATATTCGGCGCGGAGCCCACCACGACGGGAGCGGTCATGGAGATCCTTGCCTTCGGCGTCCAGGCCGACGAGAAGCCCCTGATCGAGCGGGCCTTCCGCGACCAGGAGGACGTCCGCTGCCTGGACGTATTCCTCAACGAGGACACCGCCCCCATCGCGGCGGGGCACGAGATCGTCTCCACGTCCGTCAACGCCGACCTCGGCGCCGCGGTCCTGCACATCCTCGCGGCCGGCGGCACCCGGATGGTGGCCCAGCGCTCCACCGGCTTCAACAACGTCGACCTGGCCACGGCCGAGCGGCTCGGCATGACCGTGGCCCGCGTGTCGTACTACTCGCCCCACTCGGTCGCCGAATTCGCCTGGGCCCTCGCCATGGCCGTCAACCGGCGCATCGTGCGCGCCGCCAACCGCACCCGCGACTTCGACTTCCGCCTCGACGGCCTGATGGGCCGCGACCTGCACGGCCGCACCGCCGGCGTCCTCGGCACCGGCAAGATCGGCGAGGCATTCGCCCGCATCGCCCACGGCTTCGGCATGCGCCTGCTCGGCTGGGACGTCGCGGAGAACCCGGCCTGCGCCGAACTCGGCATGCGCTACGTCCCGAAGGACGAACTGCTCGCCCGCTCCGACCTGGTCACCCTGCACGTCCCGCTGATGCCCGAGACCCAGCACCTGATCGACGCGGCCGCCCTGAAGTCGATGCGGGACGACGTCATCCTGATCAACTCCAGCCGCGGCGGCCTGATCGACACCGCGGCCCTCGTCGGCGAGCTGCGCGCGGGCCGCTTCGCGGGCGTGGGCCTGGACGTGTACGAGGCGGAGGCGGGCCTGTTCTTCCTCGACAAGTCCCTGGAGGCCGTCGAGGACGACACCCTGGCCCGCCTCGTCACCTTCCCGAACGTCCTGGTCACCTCCCACCAGGCGTACTACACCGAGGACGCCGTCGGCCAGATCGTCGAGACGACGGCACGCAACGTCCTCGACTACCGTCAGGGCCGCCGCTCGGACAACGTGCTCGTGCCCCGGAGCTGACCCGCCAGCTCCCGCACGATCGCGGTGCCGTTCAGGGTCAGCACCGACTCCGGGTGGAACTGCACGCCCGCGAACCCCGGACCCCGCAACGCGTGCACCTCGCCGCCCGCCGAGCGGCTCACCTCGACGCCGTGCGCGGCCAGTTCGGCGGCCACCGCGTCGTCGCAGCGGGCGGTGAAGCTGTTGTAGAAGCCGACCGTCTCCGGCCGCCCGAACAGGTCGATCTCCGTCTGCGCACCCTGGTACGGCACCTCCTTGCGCACGATGTCCAGCCCCAGCTCCGCCGCGATCAGCTCGTGCCCGAGGCAGACGCCGAGCACGCCGTGCCGGTGCGCCCCGAGCACCTCGGCGGTCAGGTTCCGCAGGAAGCGCATCTTCGGGTCGGCCGGGTCGCAGGGGTCGCCGGGGCCCGGCCCCAGCACCACCGGGCCGCCCTCGTGCCCGAGCACCGCCTCGCGCAGCCCCGGCTCGTCGTACCGCCGTACGCTCACCGTCAGTCCCGAGGAGCGCAGCACGTGCGCGAGCATCGCCGTGAAGGTGTCCTCCGCGTCGACGACCAGCGCGTGCCCGGTCAGTGCGGCCGACGGCTCCTGCATCCGCAGCCAGAACGGGGCCAGCGAGGCACGGCGCCCGTCCAGCGCGGCCCGCACCCGGGGGTCGTCGGCCAGCACCGGCCGCTCCGCCCGCGCCCGCGGCCGGGCCGGACGGACGCCCAGCGCCGCCAGCACCCCGGCCGCCTTGGCGTGGGTCTCGGCGACCTCGCCCGCCGGATCCGAGCCGCGCACCAGCGTGGCGCCGACCGGCACCCGCAGCCGCCCCTCGGCGTCGATGTCGGCGGTGCGGATCAGGATGGGGGAGTCGAGCGTCTGGAGGCCGGCCGGACGTCCCGGCCCCTCGCCCGGGTCCCGGCCGAGCAGGGCCAGCGCGCCCGCGTAGTAGCCCCGCCCGCCGCTCTCGTGCCGCTCGATGACCCGGCAGGCGTTCTGCACGGGCGAGCCGGTGACCGTCGCCGCGAACATCGTCTCCCGCAGCACCTCCCGCACGTCCAGGGAGGACCGCCCGCGCAGCTCGTACTCGGTGTGCGCGAGGTGCGCCATCTCCTTCAGGCGCGGGCCGACGACCACCCCGCCCATGTCGCCGACGGTGCACATCATCTTCAGTTCCTCGTCGACGACCATCGACAGCTCCTCGATCTCCTTGCCGTCGGCGAGGAAGCCGAGCAGGTGCTCGGGGGTGGGGCCCTCGGCGGGGTAGCGGTACGTGCCGCTGATCGGGTTCATCACGACCGTGCCGCCGGACATGCGGACGTGCACCTCCGGGCTGGCCCCGACCAGCGTGCGGTCCCCGGTGTGCACGACGAACGTCCAGTACGCGCCCCGCTCGCCCTCCAGGAGCCGCCGGAACAGCGCCAGCGCGTCGGCCCGCCCGAACCCGGGGATCCGGCCCTCGTACGTCCGCCGGATCACGAAGTTGGCGCCCTCGCCGCGCCCGATCTCCTCGTCCAGCACCCGGCCGACGATCCGCGCGTACTCCTCGTCGCCGACGTCGAAGCCGCCGCCCTCGACGCGGACCTCGTGCGCGGGCAGCCGGTCCAGCACCTCGGCGAGCGGGAGGGCGTACCGCTCCTCGGGGGTGAGCATCAGCAGCGGGGTGCCGTCGTCGCGGACGTCGAAGCCGCGTTCGCGGATCTGCCGGAAGGGGACGAGCGCCAGCCCCTCGTCGGGGAGTTCGGCGAGCGTGGCGTACTCCGTGACCGGGCCTGCCAGCAGCTCCACGAGGTCGTGGTCGTGACCGGGGGCACGGCGGCGGAGCAGGGCGAACGGGCGGTGGTCGGCCAGGAGGCGGTCGAGCGGTGTCATGGGTCCGGGTCCTTCTCGCTTGTCGGAGAGGAACGGACCCGGGTTCGGAAACACCGAAGGCCGCCCCTCGGGCGGCCTTCGCGGAGTCGTGTGTCGCGCGCAGTCAGCGGGCCGCCGGATGAGCGGTCCACCACCAGGTGCGGGTCGAGTGCGCGAACATGCCGTCGACCCTAGCGCATCCGCGCCGGGGCCGACGGCCGACGGCTCAGACGAGCATGCCGTAGATGTTCCAGCCGTTGCCGATCTTCGTGCGGCCCTTGAACGGCGCGGTGGCGCTGCCGGTGCCCTGGTAGAACCAGAGCACGCCGTCCTTGTCGCGGGCGACGAGGTCCGGCCTGCCGTCCCGGTTCAGGTCGCTCGGGCCGCGCAGCACGTCGTAGACGGACCAGCCGCCGCCGATCCGGGACTTGGTCTCGAAGGGCGCGGTGGCGCTGCCGGTGCCCTTGTAGAGCCACAGGACGCCGCTCTTGTCGCGGGCGACGAGGTCCGGCCTGCCGTCGCCGGTGAGGTCGCCGGTGTCGGTCAGCGTGTTGTAGACGGACCAGCCGCTGCCGATCCGGGACTTGGTCTCGAAGGGCGCGGTGGCGCTGCCGGTGCCCTTGTAGAGCCACAGGACGCCGCTCTTGTCGCGGGCGATCAGGTCCGGCCTGCCGTCGCCGGTGAGGTCGCGGGCGCCGGTGATCGTGTCGTAGACGGACCAGCCGCCGCCGACCCGGATGCGGGGACCGAACGGCTTCCCGACGTCGCCGGTGCCCTTGTAGTACCAGAGGACGCCGCTCTTGTCGCGGGCCACCATGTCGCCGGTGCCGTCGGCGCGCAGGGCCGTGAGCGTGGTGACCACGTCGTAGGCGTTCCAGCCGCCGCCGACGCGGAAGCGGCCGAAGAACGGCGAGGACGCGCTGCCGGTGCCCTGGTACTGCCACAGCACGCCCGAGGCGTCCCGGCCGAGGAGGTCGTACCGGTCGGTGCCCGGGTCGGGCGCGGTGCCCTTGACGAGCTGGACGTCGGCCGTGCGCACGTAGCCGATGCGGTGGTTGTAGCGGATCGGGTAGTACGTGGTGCTGCCCACCACCACCGTGCGCGAGCCCGCGCCCGAACCGTCCATGTTGCCGCTGTTGAAGTACGAGCCCTTCAGGGCGCCGCCGGCCAGGGTGTACTTCTGCCCGGCGAGGACGCCGTACTTGGTCAGCGACTCGTTGTTCTTGGTCTGCACCGGCACCCCGGTGCCCGTGTACGCGCTGTCCTCGGGGTAGGCGCGCCCGTAGACCGGGACGGAGCCCGAACCCGGCTTGGGCGTGACCACGTCCGGCGTGCCGACGGCGGTGGCGAACTGGCCGCCCCGGTTGTAGAACCAGACCTTCTTGCCGCCGTACCAGAGGGCCGTCCAGTCCTGCTGGGCCTCGGCGACCACGTACTCGCCGCCGGCCAGGACCTTGTTGGCCCAGTTCCAGCCCTCGGTCGGGCTCTGGCTGCCCAGGTAGGGGTCGGTCGGCGCGGCCGAGGAGGTGGACGGCGAGGAGTACAGGTAGGTGAAGTTCGCCGGCTGCTTGGGCACCGAGGAGCCGTTGTTGGTGATCTTCGGCTGATTCGCCGAGGTGAACGGCGGGACGACGCGGACCACCTGGCCGGCCCTGTACGGGCCGCCCGGGCCCTCGGCCCCGGTGGGGGCGCCCAGCAGGTCCATGTAGTGGTTCCAGTCCCAGAACGGGCCCGGGTCCCAGTGCTGGGACTTCACGTTGCCGTCCAGGACGCCCGGGACCTCGTCGTGGCCGAGGACGTGCTCACGGTCCAGCGGGATGTCGTACTTGCCGGCCAGGTACTTCACCAGCGCGGCCGAGGACTCGTACTGCGGCTCGGTGTACCAACTGCCGTCCTTGATCGCGTAGCCCTCGTGCTCGATGCCGATCGAGTGCATGTTGAGGGTCTTGTTGGCCGCGTGCCACGCCTCGTTCTTCGTCTCCACCATCTGGGTGACCAGACCGTCGGAGGCACGGACCAGGTAGTGGGCGCTGGCGTACGACAGGGAGTTCTGGAAGACGCCCAGGGCGCTGCTGTAGCTGCCCTCGGTGTCGTGGATCACGATCGAGGTGATCTCGTGACCGGCCGTGGGGCGGCTCGCGACGTTGTAGTTGCCCCAGTCGTCGGCGGCCCCGTTCTGCTTGTAGGCGGCCGGACGGAAGTCGCAGTTCAGGCCGGACGGGCACTCGGGTGCGGGGGCGGCGGAGGCGGCGGCCAGTTCCAGGTCCGTCGTCTTCTTCGGCTGCACCGCAGGGTCGGCCGGCAGCGTGAGGGACTGGCCGTCGGTGGTGACGCGCTGCTCACCGGTCCTGATCGACTCGAACACGCGCTGCGCGAAGAGCTGGGCGCCCTTGTGGTCCGGGGCCTGGCTGGCGCGGGCCACCGCCGGGTACCAGGCGCCGGGGTCCTCGGGCAGCGAGCCGGTCGCGTCCTTCTGGTACTTGGCCAGCAGCGCGGCGCCCGCCCGGATGCTCTCGGCGGTGTCGCCGCGCACCTCGTCGGCCGGGGCGTCGATGAGGCCGGCCGCCTCGTCGAGGGTGTGCAGCCGCGGGTCGTCGGTGTCGACCGGCTTCTCGTCGAGGCTCTTGAGCGCCTTGTCGGCGTCGAAGTGCCGCTCGACGACCGGGTCGCCGCTGCGGTTCATGTGCTCGAGCCGGTGCTCGCGCTCCTCGGCGGCGCTGCCGTGGTCCAGGCTGTCCTCGTCGACGGCCGTGAGGCCCATGACGTTGTAGGCGCCGGTGGTGCTCGGCAGCCCGTCGTGGTCCTCCCAGCGCGTCTGCCGGTAGGAAACGGCCATCAGCACGCTCTGCGGGACGTCGAACTCCTCGGCGGCCCGCTCGAACTCGCTCTGCAGCCGGGCCCCGGGCGGGCCGGTCACGGCCTGGGCGGTGTCCGAGCCGAGCAGGCCCGGCGAGGCCAGGGCCAGGCCGCCGGCCGTGGCGGCGACGGCCACCACCGAGGCGACGCCGTAGACGAGCAGTCTCTTCTTCTTGCGGTCTCTGCGATGGTCCGCGCTCAAAACCCCACCCCGGTGTGCGCTCGATGTGAACGTCTTTGCGAGTTGCCTGCGAATTCGAACTCAGAAGGCGCGTGAGGCTACCAACCCGGCCGCGGCGGCCCGCACGGGGGTCCCGTCTCACGGACTGGGCGTGGTGCTGGACGCCGTGACCGACCGCGTACTGTTGGGCGGGTGACCGTGAACGCTGATTCCCGAAACGTCGCCGCTCAGGCGACTTGGCGAAGCCTGCCCGCGGCGCAGCAGCCCGAGTACCCGGATGCCGAGGCTCTGCGCGACGTGATCGCCGAGCTCGAGTCGTATCCGCCGCTCGTGTTCGCCGGGGAGTGCGACCAGTTGCGGGCCCGCATGGCCGCGGTCGCCCGGGGCGAGGCGTTCGTCCTCCAGGGCGGCGACTGCGCCGAGTCGTTCGACGCGGTGTCCGCCGAGCACATCCGGGCGAAGCTGAAGACCCTCCTCCAGATGGGGGCGGTCCTCACCTACGCCGCCTCCGTGCCCGTGGTGAAGGTCGGCCGGATCGCCGGCCAGTACTCCAAGCCGCGCTCCAAGCCGACCGAGACCCGCGACGGCGTGACCCTGCCGACCTACCGCGGCGACTCCGTCAACGGCTTCGACTTCACCGAGGCGGCCCGCGTCCCGGACCCCGAGCGGCTCAAGCGCATGTACCACGCCTCGGCGTCCACGCTGAACCTGGTGCGCGCCTTCACCACCGGAGGCTACGCCGACCTCAGGCAGGTGCACGCCTGGAACCAGGACTTCGTGAAGTCCTCCCCCTCCGGCCAGCGCTACGAGCAGCTCGCCCGGGAGATCGACAACGCGCTGAACTTCATGCGGGCCTGCGGCACGGACCCGGCCGAGTTCCAGACCGTCGAGTTCTTCTCCTCGCACGAGGCGCTGCTGCTGGACTACGAGTCGGCCCTCACCCGCGTCGACTCGCGCACCGGGCAGCTCTACGACGTCTCCGCGCACATGGTGTGGATCGGCGAGCGCACCCGGCAGCTCGACCACGCGCACATCGAGTTCGCCTCGCGGATCCGCAACCCGATCGGCATCAAGCTCGGCCCGTCCACCACGGCCGAGGAGGCGCTGCAGTACATCGAGCGCCTCGACCCGGAGCGCGAGCCGGGCCGGCTGACCTTCATCGTCCGGATGGGCGCGGACAAGATCCGCGACAGGCTCCCCGAGCTGGTCGAGAAGGTCACCGCGTCCGGTGCCGCGGTCGCCTGGATCACCGACCCGATGCACGGCAACACCTACGAGGCGGCCTCCGGCCACAAGACCCGCCGCTTCGACGACGTGCTCGACGAGGTCAAGGGCTTCTTCGAGGTGCACAAGGCGCTCGGCACCCACCCGGGCGGCATCCACGTGGAGCTGACCGGCGACGACGTGACCGAGTGCGTGGGCGGCGGCGACGAGATCTTCGTCGACGACCTGCACCAGCGCTACGAGACGGCCTGCGACCCGCGGCTGAACCGCAGCCAGTCGCTCGACCTGGCGTTCCTGGTGGCGGAGATGTACCGGGACCAGTGACGGTCCGCCCCCCGGGCGGGCGGGAGAAATGGGGCGCGGGTCACACGGGATCCGCGCCCCTCGCACTGTCGCAGGTCCTGGGCGATGGGTAAGGTTAGGTTTGCCTCACCGATCAGTCGGGTCCTCCGGTCGTCGGTACGGCACGACCATGGATCCCGCCCGGGAGGTGAACCGCGTGTTCGTCTGCAGTTGCTTCGGTGTCACCGAGGAACAGGTCAAGAGCCACGCGGAGGCCGGTGCGTGCACGCCCCGGCAGATCGCCTCGGCCTGCAAGGCCGGTACCGACTGCGGCGGCTGCGTACGCCGTATCCAGGCCCTGCTCGGCCGTGGCGCCTGCCCCCGCAGGCAGCTCGCCGACAAGGGTGAGCCGGTCCTCGCGGAGCTTCCCGAGGCGGCCTGACACCCCCTAGAGCGAGCCCGGACCCGACGGGTCCGGCTGGGTCTGCTCGATCACCGTCGACAGGTACAGCGACTCGCCCAGCTTCTCGACCAGGTCGAGCTGGGTCTCCAGGTAGTCGATGTGGTGCTCCTCGTCGGCGAGGATCGCCTCGAAGACGTTGGCCGACGTGATGTCGTGCTTGGCCCGCATCACCTCGATGCCCCGGCGCAGCCGGTCGATCGCCTCCAGCTCGATCTCCCGGTCGGCCTGGAACATCTCGGTCACGCTCTGGCCGACCCGCACGTGGAAGAGGCGCTGGTAGTTCGGCAGGCCGTCCAGGAGCAGGATGCGGTCGGTGAGCACCTCGGCGTGGCGCATCTCGTCGAAGGACTCCGCGCGCGTGTACTTCGCGAGCTTGTGCCAGCCCTTGTGGTCCTGCAGTTTCGCGTGCAGGAAGTACTGGTTGATGGCCGTCAGCTCGGCCGTGAGCTGCTCATTGAGGAACTCGATGACTTCCGGGTCGCCCTGCATCGCTTGACGCTCCTTCGAACGGGAACAGGCGTGTTGCGCGGCATGATTGCACCCGATGTCGAAGATCGTCCAGTAAGTCTTGACTTAGTAAGTAAATGCATGCTTGGTCGCTTTAATGGCGTTGTGATGGTCCATGGTGCGGTTTGCCCGAATATAAGTGGGGCGGGTCGGGGGCACGGGTCCGGGTCTGTCAGGATGGAAGGCATGGGTCAGCCGGTGGAACACGGATCGGGAGAAGACGGTTCGCAAGGAGCGTCGCGGTTCGAGCTCCCGCCCGGGCAGCGGCTGCAGCGCGGCTGGCCGGTCACCCACTACGGACCGGTCCCCAAGTTCCGCCCGGAGCGCTGGGAGTTCCGGGTCTTCGGCGCCACCACCGACGACGAGAAGCACGGCTGGACCCACGACGAGTTCACCGCCCTGCCCTACACCACGGTCGTCGCCGACCTGCACTGCGTCACGAAGTTCAGCATGCTCGGCTCCGAGTGGGGCGGCGTCCCGGCCGCCACCATCCTGGAGCTGGCCCCGCCCGCGCCCGCCGTCACCCACGTCATGGTGTGGGCCGAGTACGGCTTCAGCTCCAACCTCAGGCTGTCCGACTTCGCCGCCGAGCGCACCCTGTTCGCCACCCACAAGGACGGCGAGCTGCTCACCGCCGAGCACGGCTTCCCGCTGCGGCTGATCGTCCCGCACCTGTACGCCTGGAAGGGCCCGAAGTGGGTCCGGGGCATCGAGTACATGACCGCCGACCGGCGCGGCTTCTGGGAGGAGCGCGGCTACCACAACATCGGCGACCCGTGGCGGGAGCAGCGCTACTCCTACCAGGAGGAGCCCGGGGACGGCCCCGAGCTGTGACCCGCCGCGGCGGCCACCGCGAGTCAGCCGTCGCGCAGCTTCTTCAGCCGCTCCACGTCCGCCGCGTGCCCCTCCTTGCCGCCGGGCGTCTCGATCACCAGCGGCACGCCCTCGGTGGCCGGGTGCGTCATCAGCGCGCGGAAGGGATCCTCGCCGATGTGACCGGTGCCGATGTTCTCGTGCCGGTCCTTGTGCGCCCCCGCCACGTCCTTGGAGTCGTTGGCGTGGACCAGCTTCAGCCGGCCCTCGCCGACCGTCTCCACCAGCAGGTCGAGGGTCTGGTGCATGCCGGACGGTCCGGTCAGGTCGTGGCCGGCCGCGAAGATGTGGCAGGTGTCCAGGCACACCCCGAGCTTCGGGTGGGCGTCCAGCGCGTCGAAGTACGGCCCGAAGTCCCAGGTCCGCGAGCACAGGGAGGCGCCCTGCCCGGCGGTCGACTCCAGGAGCAGGTACGGGTCGTCGTCGTGGGTCAGTTCGTCGAGGAGCGGCAGCATGTGCTCCCGCACCTGCTTCAGGGCCACCGCCCGGTCCCGGCCGCCGGTCGCGCTCCCGGTGTGCACGACGACGCCCAGCGCCCCGATGGCCCGCCCGCGCCGCAGCGAGTGCCGCAGCGACTCCACCGACCGCTCCACCGTCGCCTCGGTGTGCGAGCCGAAGTTGATCAGGTACGGCGCGTGCACGTACGCCGGGACCGATCCGGCCGCGCAGGCCTCCCGGAAGGCCTCGTCCTGCTTCGGGGTGCCGGCCGGGGTGGCCCAGCCGCGCGGGTTGGCGACGAAGACCTGCACGGCCTCGGCCTTCAGGTCACGGGCGTAGGACAGCCCCACGGAGTGCAGCCCGCCGGCTACCGGGACGTGGGCGCCGACGGGGTTGCGGGGGAGGGCGGCGGAGGCCGAGGTGGCGGACTGTTGACTCTTCACCCATCCAGGGTGTCATGCGGCCGGCGGTGCCCCGTCACCTGATGGTGATCTTGATGGTGGAGCCCTCCGGAGCCGTGTCCCCGCCGTCCACGGACTGCTTCTTGACGGTGTCGCCGAACAGCCCGAGCAGCCCTCGGTCCTCCTCCACCTCGAAGCCCGCGTCCCGGAGCGTGCGCTTGGCGTCGTCCACGCTGTCGCCGACCACGTCCGGGACCTCGACCATCCGGGGGCCCTTGGACAGCGTGAGCGTCACCGTGTCGCCCTCGGCGGCCCGGCCGCCCGCGTCCGGCGACTGCCGGGCGACCTGGCCGCTGTCGTGCTCCGAGTTCACCCGCTCCTCGGCGACCTTCACCTTCAGGCCGGCCTCCGACAGCTCGGCCTTCGCGTCCTCCAGGTCCTCGCCGGTGACGTCCGGGACGTCGACCGGGCTGCCCTTGCTGACGACCAGGGCGACCGCCGAGCCCGCGCGCACCGTGGTGCCCGTCCTGGGCTTGGTGGAGATCACGAAGCCCTTGGCCACCTCGTCGCTGAACGCCTTGGTCACCATGCCGGGCTCCAGGCCCTCGTCCTGGAGCAGCTTGCGCGCCCGGTCCAGCCTGTAGCCCGACACGTCCGGCAGCTTCACGGTGTCGGGGCCGTCGGAGACGGTGAGCGACACGGAGTCGTTCTTCCGGATGCGGTCGCCCACCCCGGGGTCGGTGCTGATGACCTTGCCGCGCTCCACGGTGTCGCTGTAGGCGTGCCGCACCTTGCCGACGTCCAGCCCGGCCTCGTCCAGCCGGTCCCGGGCCTGTGCCTCGGTCTTGGACAGCAGCGGCGGCACCTTGGTGAACTGGCCCGAGTTGATGTACCAGATGCCCGTGCCGATCCCGAGCACCAGCAGGGCGGCCACGACGATCGCCAGCGGGCCGCGGCGCGGCCGGGGCAGGCGGGAGCGGGCCGGGGCCGGCGCGGGGGACGCCAGCCGGCTGGTGCGGCTGACCCCGTCCGGGCCGCCGTCCTCGTCCCCGTCGACGGGCGGGCGGCGAGGCATCGTCAGCGCGCGCGGGATCACGCTCGTACGGTCCTCGGCGTTGTCGTGCTCCGCCGCGAGCGCCTGGGGCGGCACCGCGTCCAACTGCTCCGCGCTGAGCGCCGCCCGCGCCTCACGGGCCCGGGCGAGCAGGGCCACCGCGTCGTGCGGCCGGACCTCGGGATTGCGCGCGGTGGCCGCGGCGACCAGCTCGTCGAGCTCGAAGGCGGCTCCCGGCACCGAGGCCGAGGGCGGCGGCACGTCCTCGTGCAGGTGCTTGTAGAGCACCGCCGCGGGCGAGTCGCCGTCGTGCGGCTTGGCGCCGGTCAGCATCTCGTACAGCACGACACCGCACGCGTACACGTCGACCCGGGGGTCGGCGGTGCCGTGCTCGATCTGCTCGGGCGCCAGGTAGGAGACGGTGCCGAGGACGGCGCCGGTGGTGCTGGTGACGGTGTTCACGGCCCGGACCAGGCCGAAGTCGGCGACCTTGACCCGGCCGTCGTCGCCTATCAGCACGTTCTCCGGCTTCATGTCCCGGTGCACGAACCCCGCCCGGTGCGCGGCACCGAGCGCGGCGAGGACCGGCTCCAGGATGTCCAGCGCGGCCCGCGGCCTGAGCGCCCCGCGCTCGCGCAGCACGTCCCGCAGGGTGCAGCCGGCGATGTACTCCATCGCCAGGTAGACGTACGCCCCCTCGGCACCCTGGTCGAAGACCTGGACGACATTGGGGTGGTCGAGCCGGGCCACCGACTTGGCCTCGCGGATGAACCGCTCGACGAAGGTGGCGTCGGTCGCGAGCGCCGGGTGCATCACCTTCAGCGCGAGCACGCGGTCCAGGCGGGTGTCCACGGCCCGGTAGACCGTGGCCATCCCGCCGACCGCGATCCGCGCCTCGACGCGGTACCGGCCGTCGAGCACCTGACCGACGAGAGGGTCCTGGAGGGTCGTGTCCACGCAGGTGAGTCTACGAGCCGACACCGACACCCCGGGTCGTCGACCGGAATCGGGCCGGTACTGCAGCGCATCTGTGACGCTTCCCACGCGCCCCACGCACCGCGCGCCTCCGACGGCGGCGCACCGGCGCGGGATCACCGGAAGGCGGGCCGCTCCGGATCCAGCACCGCCAGGCCCTCCGAGGTGGACGACGCCTCGGCGAAGTGCCGCCGCGGAATCCGCCCGGCCCGCCGGGCCAGCCGCCCCGCCTCCACTCCCGCCCGCATCGCCGCGGCCATCAGCACCGGCTCCTGCGCCCGCGTCACCGCCGAGGCCAGCATCACCCCCGCACACCCCAGCTCCATCGCCAGCGCCACGTCCGAGGCCGTACCGGCCCCCGCGTCCAGGATCACCGGCACGCGCGCGTGCTCCACGATGAGCTGGAAGTTGTGCGGGTTGCGGATCCCGAGCCCGGAGCCGATCGGCGAGCCCAGCGGCATGATCGCCGCGCACCCGACGTCCTCCAGCCTCCGCGCGAGCACCGGGTCGTCGTTGGTGTACGGCAGCACCGTGAACCCGTCGTCGACCAGGGTCTCGGCCGCGTCCAGCAGCTCGACCGGGTCCGGCAGCAGCGTGCGCTCGTCGGCGACGACCTCCAGCTTGACCAGGTCCGTGCCGAGCGCCTCGCGCGCCAGCCGCGCGGTGAGGACGGCCTCCCCGGCGGTGAAGCAGCCGGCCGTGTTCGGCAGCACCCCGATGCCGAGCCGCTCCAGTACGGACAGCACCGACCCGTGCACCGAGGTGTTCACCCGCCGCATCGCGACGGTCGTCAGCTCCGTCCCGGAGGCCACCAGCGCGCGCTCCAGCACGTCCAGGCTGGGCGCGCCGCCCGTACCCATGATCAGGCGGGACCCGTACGACGTACCGCCGAGGACAAAGGGATCGTCGGCCACGGTCAGCCTCCCTGGACGGCGGTGAGGACCTCGACGCGGTCGCCGTCGGCCAGGGCGGTGGCGGACCACTGCGCGCGCGGGACGACGGTTTCGTTCAGGGCGGCGGCCACTCCGGACGGTGCCGCGGTGAGCGTGCCCACCAGCGCGTCCAGGGCGGTGCCGGGAGCCACCTCGCGCGGCTCGCCGTTGACGGAGATGTTCATGCGGACTGCTCCGAAAGTCGCGGGAGTGGTGGACGGGCGGGGTCGGCGCCGAAGCGGCGGGGCGTGAAGGGGCGGCCCTCCTCCGGCAGCTCCCCGGTGGTCAGGACGTGCGCCATGACGTCGCCGGTGACGGGGGTGAGCAGGACGCCGTTGCGGTAGTGCCCGGTGGCCAGCAGCAGGCCGTCCAGGTCGGTCGGGCCGAGCAGCGGGGCGTTGTCCGGGGAGCCGGGGCGCAGCCCCGCGCGGGTCTCCGTCAGCGGCAGCTCCGTGATGCCGGGGACCAGCTCGTGGGCGTCGCGCAGCAGCTCGTAGACGCCGCCCGCGGTGACCGTCGTGTCCCAGCCCAGCTCCTCGCTGGTGGCGCCGACGACCAGCTCGCCGCTCTCGCGGGGCACCAGGTAGACGTGGTTGCCGCGCACCACGGCGCGCACCGTCCGGTTCAGCAGCGGCCCGTGGGTCCGCGGCATCGTCAGGCGCAGCACCTGGCCCTTCACCGGCCGCACCGGCGGCAGGACGGCCTCCGGCACGCCCGCGAGCCGCCCGCTGAGGCTGCCCCCGGCCAGCACCACCTGCCCGGCCTCCAGCGGGGTGCCGTCGGCGGTGACGACGCCCGTGGCCCGCTCCCCGCGCCCGACGGCGAGCCGCTCGGCCCACTCCCGGTGGAAGACCACGCCCGCGTGTTCGCAGGCGGCCACCAGCGCGCGGGCGAGGCGGCGGGGGTCGATCTGGTGGTCGCCGTCCACCCGGAGCCCCCCGCGCACGCCCGGCGCCAGCATCGGCTCCAGACGCCGGCACTCGCGCCCCGACAGCCACTCCGACTCCAGGCCCGAGCGCTGCTGGAGCGCATGCAGGTCGCGCAGGTGGGCGCGGTCGTCGGCGTCCAGCGCGACGGCGAGGGTGCCGCAGCGCCGGTACCCGAGGTCCCGGCCGGTCAGTTCGGCCAGTTCGGCCGCGAAGCCGGGGTAGCGGCGGGCCGAGGCGAGGTTCAGCGCGAGCAGTGTCTCCTCGCCGTAGTGCAGCTCGGTGACGGCGGCCAGCATCCCGGCCGCCACCCGGGCCGCCCCGCCGCCCGGTTCGGGGTCCACGAGGGCGGTGGCCAGACCGCGCTGCGCGGCCCGCCAGGCCGTGACCAGCCCGACGATCCCGCCGCCGACGACGAGCACGTCGGGCGTGCGGGGTGTACGAGGCGTGTGTGGTGGAGACGACATGGGCGTCCAGCCCCTCCCTTCGCCGGCATGACCCGGATCAGGTTCGTACGGTCGGAGGCCGCCAGCCTCCCTCTCAGCCCGGTGCGTCCGGGCTCCCGCGAGTGCCTTGCGTCGGCCACCCTAGCCCGCGGCGCACGGCCCGGGTAAGGGACCCCGCGCGGCCGGGGGCCTCGCGCGGCTCACCCGGCACGGGCACTCACCGGCGGAACAGGGGGTGTCTATGGTGATCGGGTGAGTGAGCAGACGCGGGAACGGGGACAGGGACCGGCGGCGGGCGCGGAGCGCCGGGTGGTCGTGGTGGGCGCCGGGATGGCGGGCGTGCAGACCGCGGTCGCCCTCAGGGAACAGGGCTTCACCGGCCCGGTGACCCTGATCGGCGCGGAGCCGCACCAGCCCTACGACCGCCCCCCGCTGTCCAAGGCCGTCCTGCTCGGCACGGCCGAGGGCTCCGCCTTCGACGTCGACTTCGAGGCGCTCGGCATCACCCTGCGGCTGGGCTGCGAGGCCCTGGGCGTGCGCCCCGGCGACCACGTCCTCGACACCTCCGAGGGGCCGGTGCCCTACGACTCGCTGGTCCTGGCGACCGGCGCCGAACCCGTCCGGCTCCCCGGCACCGAGGGCGTGCCCGGCGTGCACCTGCTGCGCACCCTGGACGACGCCGAACGGCTGCGCCCGGTGCTCGCCCGGCAGCACGACGTCGTGGTCGTCGGCGCGGGCTGGATCGGCGCCGAGTTCGCCACCGCCGCGCGGGAGGCGGGCTGCGCCGTGACCGTGGTGGAGGCCGCCGACCGGCCGCTCGCCGACGCGCTGCCCGCCGATGTGGCCGCGCCGATGACCTCCTGGTACGCCGACGCGGGCGTCGACCTGCGCACCCGCGCGTGCGTGGAGCGCGTGGAGCGCGTCGAACCCGGCGGCCCCGGCGGGGCCGCCCGGGTCGTCCTCGACGACGGCACCCGGCTGCCCGCCGACGCGGTCGTCGTCGGCATCGGCGCCCGTCCGGCCACCGGCTGGCTGGCCGGCTCGGGGATCTCCCTCGGTCCGCACGGCGAGGTCCTGGCCGACGACCGCCTGCGCGCCTGCGCACCGGACGTCCACGCGGTGGGCGACTGCGCATCCTTCCCCTCCGCCCGCTACGGCGAGCGGCTGCTGGTGCACCACTGGGACAACGCGCTCCAGGGGCCGCGCACGGTCGCCGCCGACATCGTCGGCGCCCCGGCCGGCGAGATCCCGGCGGCCTACGATCCGGTGCCGTACTTCTGGTCCGAGCAGTTCGGCCGCTTCGTCCAGTACGCCGGTCACCACACGGCCGCCGACACCACCCTGTGGCGCGGCGACCCCTCGAGCCCGGCGTGGACGGTCTGCTGGCTGCGCGCGGGCCGCCTGGTGGCGCTGCTGGCGGTGGGCCGCCCCCGTGACCTGGCCCAGGGCAGACGCCTGATCCAGGCGGGCACGACGATGGACCCGGACCTGCTGGCCGACCCGGCGAAGCCGTTGAAGGCGGCGACGGCGGCATCGGCGTAGTCCGGTTTCCGAGTGTCAGTGCCAGGTGGCAGGCTGGGGGCGTGACCGAGATTGACGCAAAGACCGATGCTCTCGTGCCTGCCTGGCTCACCGTTCCCGACATCGCCGAGAAGCTCGGCGTCGAGGTGACCCGGGTACGCCAGCTCATCAAGGAAGGCCAGCTCATCGCCGTCCGCCGCGGGGAGAACCGCGCGCTGCACGTCCCCGCGGCCTTCATCGACGAGGACAAGGTCGTCAAGGGCCTGGCCGGGACCCTGACGCTGCTGCGGGACGACGGCTTCACGGCCGAGGAGATGCTGGAGTGGCTCTTCACGCCCGACCCGAGCCTGCCCGGCACCCCCGCCCAGGCACTGACGGAGAACCGCGGTACGGAGGTGAAGCGCCGCGCCCAGGCGCTCGCCGTCTGACCGCCGCGACGCCGCCCCGTCGCCCCGCTGATCCGCGGCGGCGCTGATCCGCCGCGCCGATTCACCGCACCACCCGGCGTACGCGCCGCGGACCACGGCCCGAAAACGGCCCGGTCCGCGGCCCGTGTGCCACCACCGCGCGGCCCGCCCCGGGCCCGCGCCGCCACCGAACGAACCGGGGGGACACCCGCATGCCCGACACCGCCGCGACCACCGCCCGCGCCCGGCTCGCCGACGCCCGGCTCTACCTGTGCACGGACGCCCGCCGGAGCCAGGGCGACCTGCCCGAGTTCCTCGACGCCGTGCTCGCCGCCGGGGTCGACGTCGTGCAGTTGCGGGACAAGGGAATGGAGGCGGCCGAGGAACTGGAGCACCTGGAGGTCCTCGCCGACGCCTGCGCCCGCCACGGCAGGCTCCTCGCGGTCAACGACCGCGCGGACGTCGCGCACGCCGCCCGCGCCGACGTGCTGCACCTCGGCCAGGGCGACCTGCCGGTGCCCGCCGCCCGGGCCGTGGTCGGCGACGGCATGCTGATCGGCCGTTCCACGCACGCCGAGGCGGAGGCCGCCGCTGCCGCCGTCCAGGACGGCGTGGACTACTTCTGCACCGGTCCGTGCTGGCCGACCCCCACCAAGCCCGGCCGCCACGCACCCGGCCTCGACCTGGTCCGGTACACCGCGGCCCTGGGCACCGACCGCCCCTGGTTCGCCATCGGCGGCATCGACCTCGGCAATCTCGACCAGGTGGTGGAGGCAGGAGCCCGGCGCGTGGTCGTCGTCCGCGCGATCACCGCGGCCGACGACCCGGGCGCGGCGGCGGCCGAGTTCGCGAAGCGGCTGCGCGAGCTCCCGACAGGGAAGTAGCCGCACCCGGCGGGGGAGCAGCCGCACTCGGCGGGGGAATAGCCGCACCCGGCAGGGGCGGGGCGCAGGGCCGTCGGGAGCCGATCACGGGCCGTGTGCCGGAACGGCCGCGGCCCGTGTGTCACGACGACCTCGGGCCATGTGTCCAAAAGATGGACAACAATTCGACAATATGGACGAAAGTCCCGCATCCGGTTGGGTGACCGCCGTCCCCTGGCTAACCTGCCGGTATGGCCCTCGGAACCGCAAGCACGAGGACGGATCGCGCCCGCACGGTGCGTGACGTCCTCGCCACCGGCAAGACGACGTACTCGTTCGAGTTCTCCGCGCCGAAGACGCCCAAGGGCGAGAAGAACCTGTGGAGCGCGCTGAGGCGGGTCGAGGCCGTGGCCCCGGACTTCGTCTCCGTGACCTACGGCGCCGGCGGCTCCACGCGGGCGGGCACGGTCCGGGAGACCGAGCAGATCGTCTCCGACACCACGCTGACACCGGTCGCCCACCTGACCGCGGTCGACCACTCCGTCGCCGAGCTGCGCAACATCATCGGCCAGTACGCCGACGCCGGGATCCGCAACATGCTCGCCGTGCGCGGCGACCCGCCCGGCGACCCGACCGCCGACTGGATCGCCCACCCCGAGGGCCTGACGTACGCCGCCGAACTGGTCCGGCTCATCAAGGAGTCGGGCGACTTCTGCGTCGGCGTCGCGGCCTTCCCCGAGATGCACCCGCGATCCGCCGACTGGGACACGGACGTGGCGCACTTCGTCGACAAGTGCCGGGCCGGCGCCGACTACGCGATCACCCAGATGTTCTTCCAGCCCGACTCCTACCTCCGCCTGCGCGACCGGGTCGCCGCGGCCGGCTGCGAGACCCCGGTCATCCCCGAGGTGATGCCGGTGACCAGTGTGAAGATGCTGGAGAGGCTGCCGAAGCTCAGCAACGCCTCGTTCCCCGCGGAGCTGAAAGAGCGGATCCTCTCGGCCAAGGACGATCCGGCGGCTGTACGCTCGATCGGCATCGAGTTCGCCACGGAGTTCTGCGCGCGGCTGCTGGCCGAAGGTGTGCCCGGACTGCACTTCATCACGCTCAACAACTCCACGGCGACGCTGGAAATCTACGAGAACCTGGGCCTGCACCACCCACCGCGGGCCTAGACCGGCCGCACGTATTTGCGACACACTGCGTAACGGCCACTGGGAGAGGGGCGTACATGGGCTGGACGGTCCTCTACATCGCGTTCGGCGTCGTCGCGTTGTGGCTGCTGGGCGAAGTGCTGCTGCAGTACAAGGCGCGACTGCGCTGGCGGCTGCTCGCCTTCGGCGGCTTCGCGGGCGTCGTGGCCGGTGTGCTGATGTCGAACGTGCTCGTCATCGGGGTAGGCGCCGCCGCCTTCGCGGTCGGCCAGACCTACGTCACCCTGTCCTTCCGCCGCGGCTTCGAGGCGGGCTGGGCGGTCAACGCCCCGGCGAGCCTCGTCGGCAAACGCGCACGTCCCGAACGGGGCGGCCACACCCCGGAGCCGGAGGCCCCCGGGGCCGGACCCGTCGACGGAGCCCGGGACCATCACGACGGCTACGACGAGCGCGTCCAGGGCCACGTCCCGGTCCCGGACCAGGAGGTCCCGGCGTACGGGTCCGACGACCACGACCACGACGACGTCTTCACCCCCGCCCGCCCCGCCGCCGACCCCACGGCCGCCGAGACCACCGCCGTCTACGCACCGCAGCCCATGCCGGACGACACCGGCTCGTACGGCGTGTACGCCGACTCCGGTTACGGCACCGGCCAGCAGCCCGCGGCCGCCCCGGGCGCCGACCAGAACTACGCCTACGACTACTCGGGCTACGGGCAGCAGCAGGGGTACGGCTACGACACCGGCGCCCAGCAGCAGTACGCCGCCTACTCCGACCCGTACATCGGCACCCACACCTACGGCGGCGGGACGTACGACACCGGCGGCTACGACACGAGCGGCGGGCAGCAGCAGTACGGCCAGCAGGGGTACGGGCAGGACCCGTACGCCACGGGTGCCACCGGCACGTCCGGCGCGCCCGGCGGCTACGGCGGCGAGACCCCGCCCGGCGGAGTGTGGGTGCCGCAGCAGCGCAGCACCGACGACCCCTACGGCGGCGAACTCCCGGCCGAGCAGCAGCCGTACCCCTACCAGGGCAACGGGCAGGCGCAGGGCCAGGGTTACGACGAGCAGTACCGCTACTGAGGACCCGGCTCACTGGGAGCCGCGGAACTCCGGTCCCTCCACCACGAGTCCGGCGACCAGCGCGCCCGACATGCCCGCGTGCGGAAGACCCCCGCCGGGGTGCGACCAGCCGCCCACCGTGAACAGGCCCTCGGTGCGCGTCGAGTTCGCCGCGTGCAGCAGGCGTCCGCCGGCCGCCGCCAGGGCCGGCACCGGGATCGCTCCGTCCGGCACACCGGTGTCCGCCGCCACCTCGGCCGGGGTGCGCACCTCGTGCCACAGCAGCCGGTCCCGCAGCCCGGGCACCGCCCGCTCGGCCGCGTCGATCAACTGCTCGGCCCCGAGGGCGTACACCTCGGCCGTGGGGCTGCCGGACGCGCCGTTCAGCGCGGGCACCGTCGCGCGGAGGGTGACCGCCTCGTGGTCCGCGTCCGGGACCAGCGCCGGGTCGTCGGGGCGCAGCACGGTGACGGTCGGCCGCGCGGCCGGCCCGGGAGCGGCGCCGAAGACGCGGTCCAACTCGGCCGTACGGTCCGCCGCGTGCACCACCGTCCGGTGCGCCGTGCCCCGCGGACGCGCGCCGCGCAGTGCGAGGAGCACCGTCAGCCTGCTCGCCCCACCGCGCTGCGGCGGCACCTCGTCCTCGCCGCGCACCGGTGAACCCCCGCGCAGGCGGTCCAGCACCCCGGGAGCCACGCCGGAGACCACGAACTCGGCCTCCTCCAGGGTCCCGTCGGCCAGCTCCACGCCCGCCGCCCGGCCGTCCTTCTCGACGATCCCGGTGACCTCGGCCTCGAACCGGAACTCCACCCGGCGGGCCAGGCACCGCTCGTACACCGCCCGCGCCAGCTCCCGCAGACCCCCGCCGCGCACGTACCACACGCCGAACGCGTACTCCATGTACGGCAGTACGGCGGCGTTCGCCGGGGCGGTGCGGGGGTCCAGGCCGTACGCGAGGGCGTGGCTCTCCAGCAGGGCGGCCAGCCGGGGGTCGCGCAACTCCCGGGCACCGACCTCGGCGAGCGTGCCGGCCCGGCGGGTGCGCAGCAGCCGTCTGTGCGGGACCGCCGGGTAGGGCTCGCGCTCGGCCAGCACCCGCCAGTTCGGCCAGAGCGGCTCCTCCAGGAGGGGGCGGCGGGTGCGGTCCCAGGTCTCCCGGGCCCGCACCAGGAAGTCGCCCCAGCGCTGCCCGGCGCCCGCACCGAGCGCGGCGTCCAGGGCGGCGACGACGCCCGCGCGCGAGGCGTTCGGCAGGGAGACCTCCGTGCCGTCCGCGAACACGTGCCGGGAGGAGGGGTCGACCTGGACCAGGTCGACGCACGACTCCAGCGGCTCCTTGCCGGTCTTCACGAACAGATCGCGCCAGACCGCGGGCAGGGGCAGCAGACCGGGACCGGTGTCGAAGGAGAACCCGTCCCGCTCGAAGCGCCCCAGTGCCCCGCCGTAGGTCCGCCCCCGCTCGTACACCACCACCCGGTGGCCCGCGACGGCCAGCCGGGCGGCCGCCGCCATGGCGCCCGTCCCGGCGCCGATCACCGCAATCCGTGCCATGCCAGGGACCCTATCCGCCGCCACCGGCACTCCCGCGCGAGGGCTGAGCACCGGCACGGACGTCCCCGTGACCGGTCGGGCGGGCCGCCTCGTGGGCCGGGGTGCGCACGGCTGAGTAGGTGTACCTAGATCGGCAGATGAGTACCCGGGCGGATGGGCTCCGACCTGCGGGGACGAGAGAGTGGAGACACGGAGAGGGGCACGGCTCCGGCACCGGCGGCACGGGGCGCCGGAACGGAGCCGGGCCCGCGATCCGCTCCTTCCGCCGGCCGTGGCCGGCGGGAGCGAGGCACGGGGGAGCCCGGAGGGACGACCGGCGACGGGAGTTCCGACGAGGGGACGTACGGGGGAGGACGCGCCGGTCCGACGGCGGCCCGCGGGGGACGCGGCCGCCAGGGACCGGCGCTCCTTCGTGCGGCCGGCCGAACCGTCCCGCCCGCTCGGCCCGGCCCGCTCAGCCCCGCCCGCTCACCCGCCCCTGGAGCAGCCGGGACAGCGAGGCGTGCACGTCGTCCAGGGAGCGCTCCGGCTGGAACGCCTTCCAGTCCAGCGCGGCCACCAGAACCATGCCGACGAGCGCGGCGGCGGTCAGCGGCACGTCGATCTCCTCGCTGAACTCCCCGCTCGCCACACCCTCGCGCAGCACGTCCTCCACCACCGCCACGGCCTCCTGCCGGACCACCAGCAGCGTGGACTGCCAGGCCCGGTTGGTGCGCCACAGCTCGGCCACGTAGAGCTGGGCGAAGGCCGGGTAGCGGTCGATGAAGACGAGCCCCGCGCGGATCATCGCGTCCAGCGCGTCGACCCGGCCGAGCCCCTGCCGAGCGGTCCCTTCCGCGGCCTGGCGCAGCGAGGCGGTCAGCAGCCCGACGCCGTGCCGCAGCAGCTCCTCGAAGAGGACGGACTTGCTGGCGAAGTTGTAGTAGACCGTGCCCTTCGCGACCCCGGCCCGCTCGGCGATCTCGTCGACCGTGGTGGCGGAGAAACCCTGTTCGGCGATGAGGGTGACCGCCGCCTCGTACAGCTTCTGCCGGGTGGCCGCACGACGGCTGCCGCGCTGCGAGGCGGTGCTGCTGCTTTCCATGGTCCCGATTCTCACAGCACCCCGCGGGGCGCGGTCACCGCAGGCCCGGGCGGCCCCGGAACCGAACGGCCGATCGAAGCGAAAGGCCAGGTCAGAACGGATTGTCAGTGGCATACCTCACGATGGGCACATACGGCACCTCCTGCCGGGAGGGCGCCGTCACGGAGACGACAGGAGGATCGTCATGGCCCACTCGTCCGCAGCCGCCGCCCGGCGGCGCCGCGCAGCCGGCCCTGCACCCTCACTGACCGGACCGGCGAGCGACGTGCACCCCGTGCTCCGCCGGACGACAGCCCCGCCCGCCGCTCTCGGCCTCCTCGCCCAGGCCCGGGCCGGACTGGAGGAGGCCACCGCCCTCGAAACGCCGAACGAGCGGTACGCGACGGCCCACCTCGCCGCCCTGCGCACCGCCGCCGCCGTGCTGGCCGCGCGCGGCCGCCCGGAGACCAGCCCGCGGGCCAGGGCCCGCATCCGCAGCGCCTGGGAGGTGCTGCCCGAGATCGCGCCCGAGCTGTCCGACTGGAGCGCGCTGTTCGCCTCCGGCGCGCACCGCCGGGCCCGGGCCGAGGCGGGCATCCAGGGCGCCGCGGGCACCCGGGACGCCGACGACCTGATACGCGACGTCGCGATGTTCCTGCGCCTGGTGGAGCGGATGCTGGTCCTCCAGCCGGTCCTGCCCCAGCCGCGCCCCGACACCGACCCGCCGGGCCCGGAGCATCCCGGCCGCCCCGGCGCCGGGCACCCGGGCCGCGACCTGCCGGACGCGGGGTGAGCGCGGCGTGAGCGGGTGACCGGCGGGCGCGGCCGAGGCAATAGGGTGGGAGACGCCTGAAGCCTCCCCCTCCCCGCGCGGGCGGGGGCGGCAGCCCGTTCGCTCCGCCCGTGTCCGAGGCGGTGCCGCGCCGAGGAGTCAACTGCCGTGTCGGACCCGATGCGCCCGCCCGCCTCCCACCCCCGACCGCAGACGGCGTCGCCGCGCTCCGAGCCCTCCCGTTCCCGGTCGGCTCTGCGTACCGCCGTGGTCTGGGACGTCCTCCAGGACGCCCTGGAGCGCCGGGTCAAGGCCACGGGCCGGCAGGCGCTGGACGTCCTCGACACCGGCGGCGGCAGCGGCAATTTCGCGGTGCCCGTGGCCGGCCTCGGCCACCGCGTCACCGTCGTGGACCCGAGCCCCAACGCCCTGTTCGCGCTGGAGCGCCGCGCCGCCGAGGCCGGGGTCGCCGACCGCGTGCGGGGCGTGCAGGGGGACGCCCGCGGCCTCTTCGACGTGGTGGAGCGCGGCGGCTACGACGTGGTGCTGTGCCACGGCGTCCTGGAGTACGTCGACGACCCCGCGGAGGGCGTGCGCAACGCGGTGTCGGCCCTGCGCGAGGACGGCGTGCTCAGCCTGCTCGCCGCGGGCCTGGGCGGCGCGGTGCTGGCGCGCGCCCTCGCCGGCCACTTCACGGAGGCCCGGCAGGCCCTCGCCGACCCGGACGGCCGCTGGGGCACCGGCGACCCCGTGCCGCGCCGGTTCACCGCCGAGCAGCTCACCGGGCTGGTCGAGGCCGCCGGCCTCCGCGTCGGCGCCGTGCACGGCGTACGGGTCTTCGCCGACCTCGTGCCCGGCGTGCTGGTGGACACCGAGCCGGGGGCCGTGGAGGCCCTGCTGAAGCTGGAGGCCGCGGCGGCCGAACTCGCCGCGTTCCACTCCGTGGCCACCCAGCTCCACGTGCTCGGTGAGACCCGGGGTGCGGACGAGGCCTGAGCGCCTGCCGGGGTGAGGCGCTGATCAGGGGCGCGACTGCAGATGGAGTACGCCACAGGCCCCCCGAACGGGGGGCAGTCGCCGTATGATCGAGGGAGACGGCCCGGCATGACGGGTCGGCCGCTGGGGAATGGGAACTTCAGCGAGCCGGCACGGCCATGACGGAGTCCGGTTGGTCAATTGGCGCAGAGGGGCGGGTTTCACGGGGGCGATTCCCTGCCTATCCTGAAGAGACCCCCCGGGTCGCCCCGGCGACTGCACGATGAGGAGGACTCCGTGCCGCTCTCGGAGCACGAGCAGCGCATGCTCGAGCAGATGGAGCGAGCGCTGTACGCCGAAGATCCCAAGTTCGCGACAGCGCTCGAGGGAAGCGGGCTGCGTACGTACACCCGGCGACGGGTCTACCAGGCGGTCGCGGGCTTCCTCGTAGGTATTGCGCTCCTCATGGCCGGAATGGTCGCCCAGCAGGTGTGGCTCAGTGTCGTGGGCTTCCTGGTCATGCTGGGCTGCGCGGTTCTCGCCGTGACCGGCTGGCGCAAGGCCCCCAAGCCGGGTGAGCAGCAGGCGGCCGGTGCCGGTCCGCAGGCGGCTCGTCGCCAGCAACGACAGAAACGCTCCATGATGGACCGCATCGACGAGCGCTGGCAGCGCCGCAGAGACGAGCAGCAGGGCGGCCAGTAGCGCCCGAGCAACCGCTCACAGTGCATCCGCGTGAGGGGGTGCCCACCCGGACGGTGGTCACCCCCTCACGCATGCCCGGGAGCCGAACCCTGGAATGCCGCGACCGCGGGGAGGATTCCGGCAGGGGCCCGGGAGGTCTCCGTGGGCGCCGTCCCGGCGGGGCGGCGCCCATTCGGCTCAGCCCTGCTGGTCCGATGTCCTGCGCCACACCGGGCGGGCCGCCGCGACCCGCCGTTTCAGGGCCGCCCACCGGGCCGACACCGCCCACGCCACCCGTACGGCCGAACGCGGGGCGAGCCGTGCACGCAGCCGCGCGGCGCGCCCCGCCGTGGCCCGCAGACCGGCGGTGGCCAGCCGGACGTCCTCCGTCAGCCCCGCCGTCGGCCGCGGGCGGGGCGCGTACAGCACCTGTTCCACCGCGTCCGCCACCCGGTGCACCGCCGCCGCGGCCGCCGGGTCGAGCCGGCCCAGCCGGACGACACGGGCCGCCGCCTTGCGGGTGGTCTGCGACTCCTCCGGCAGGATCCCGAGGTCCCATGCCGTGTCGGTCAGCTCCTGCCAGACCGCGAGGGTGTGCGGACCGGCGTCCGCCTCGCCCCTGCCGTGCGCCCCCAGCCGCCGCGCCCTCACCCGCAGCCGCCACAGCAGCGGCGCGAGCGGGACCGACAGCACGACGAGTCCGGCCAGGACCCAGCCCAGCAGCGCGTACCACGGGGGTCCGCCGCCCCCCGTGACCGGCACGGCCACCGCGGACTCGGTCGCACACGCGTCGAGCTTCTTGTCCTCGGGGGAGCAGGCGTCGCTCTCCGAGGGCGCCGCCGACGGCTCCGCCTGGGAGTTCCGCGACGGCAGGGCCGGGTCCGGCACCGAACTGCCGGGCCGGTCCGTGACCGTGTACGCCGGGGTCGACCCGCGCGTCGGCGTCGGCTCGAAACGGGTCCAGCCCACGCCCTCGAAGTACACCTCCGGCCACGCGTGCGCGTCGCGCAGCCCCACCGAGACCGAGCCGTCCGCCTGCGGGGACCCCGGGGCGAAGCCCACCGCGACCCGGGCCGGGATGCCCAGGGAGCGGGCCATCGCCGCCATGGCGAAGGAGAAGTGGACGCAGAAGCCCTCCTTCTCCTTCAGGAACCGGGCGATCGCGTCCGAGCCGCTGCCGATGTCGACCTGGGTGTCGTACTCGAAGCCGCCGTTGACCGCGAAGTACTCCTGGAGCCTGACGGCCTGCTCATAGGGGTTCGCGGCACCGGCGGTGACCTCGCGGGCGGTGCGCGGGACCACGCCGGGCAGCGAGTCCGGCAGCTCGGTGTACTCGCGCAGGAGCGCCGCCGAAGGCTGCGGCGCCGCGGCGAGCTGCTGCGCCGTCGGCTGCAGGCTCAGGCTCCGTACCTCGTAGGTCAGCCCCCGGGTGTTCTGGCCGTGGTCGCCGACCAGGGTCATGCCGACGGGTTCGTAGCGCCAGTTGCCCGCCACGCGGACCGCACTGGGCGGGTAGGGCATCGGCAGCCAGTCCTGGGCGAAATCGTCCGCCGCCGAGATCAGGGACCGGATCTCGGTGCGTCCGACGTCGGGGCCGAGCCCGGCCGGGGTGGGGAACGTGCCGTCCGGCACGGCGGTGATGTGCCGCTTGGACGGCTTCCAGGTGGTGCCGTCGAAGTCGTCCAGGGAGACGATGCGCAGGTACAGGTCGGACAGGTTCTCGGAGTCGGTCCGGAGGGTGAGGACCTCGCGGTCCTCGTCCACGTTGAGACTGTCCCGCAGGGAGACCAGCGGGTTCACCGCGGAGATGGTGCCGCCGCCCCCGCTCCCCGGGCCCACGCCGCCGCGGGCCCCGTCCAGCAGCCCGCCGTCCATCGCGGGCAGGGCGAGCGGCACCACCAGGGCGATGCCCAGCGCGAAGGCGCCGATGCGCCGGCCGGTGCGGACCGGGGCGAGCGCGCGCCCCTGGCCGGCCCCCGGAGCGCGCGGCGAGCCGCCGAAGACCCGGCCCCACTGCGAGAGCCGGTCCCGCCCCTCGGCCAGCAGCAGCATCAGATAACCGACCGCCGCGAGCAGGAACCACAGCCAGTCGGCGCCGCCCTCGGACAGGCCCGCGGCCACCGAGTACAGCGCGAGCAGCGGCAGACCGGCCGGGGCGGCGCTGCGGAAGGACACCGCGAGGGCGTCCACCAGCAGCCCGATCACCAGGACGCCGCCGACGAGCATCAGGCGGATGCCCTCGGACTCCAGCGGCGCCGGGATCGCGTACCGGGCGATGTCGTCGCCACCCAGCCGGAGCAGGTCGGCGAAGTGCTGGAAGGCCTGCGGGCCGGGGAACAGCCCGGCGACCGCCTGCTGCCGGGCGAAGACCAGCGTCAGCAGCACCAGCGTGACCAGGGCCTGGGCGGCGATGGTCAGCGGCCGGGCCAGCGGCACCCGGCGCGCCACCGCGCCCACCCCGGTCTGCACCGCCAGCAGGACCGCCGCCTGCAGAATCCACGTGGCCGGGTCGACCAGCGGCAGCAACGCGCACGCCGCCATCAGCGTGGCCGCCCAAGCACACAACGCCAGCCGCGCCCGTCCGCTCATCGCCTCGCCCTTCGGCCGGTGGTCGTGGTGGGGGCCGGGCGCGGTCCGGTACCGACCGTCCGCTCCCGCCGCCCGCGTGTCCGGCGGTCGGTGCGCGTCGTGGGCCGTGTCCGCCGGCCCGCTCCGGCCCGCGGGTCCGGCCCGGGGGCCGGGGGCCGCCGGTGCGCCGACCCCGCGTGGCCGGTCGCCTCACCGGTCGCCTCACCGGTCGCCTCAAGGGGATGTGCCGGCCGCCCGCGTCCGCTCATCGCGCCGCCTTTCCGCCGGCCGGGGTCGTCAGGGTGGTGCGCTCGCGGTCGGCCGTGCGCCACAGCTCCTCCACCGAGGCGCCCCGGGGGACGGTCACGGCGGTCCAGCCCGACTCGCGGAGCATGCGCAGCCGTTCGCCGCTCCCGTCCAGGGGGCCGGGCGACTCGGCCGGTTCCCGGGACCAGGTCTCGCTGTCCAGGAGGAAGGCGAGGGCGCCGCCGCTGCGCTGCCGCATCTTGGCGGCCACCGCGGCCTGCTCCTCGTCCAGGTCCCCGAAGAACGCCACCAGCAGCCCCTCGTTCCCCCCGCGCAGCGTGTCGTAGGCCGCGGACAGACCCGTGCCGTCGGAGTGGTCGATCACCGCGAGGGTGTCCAGCATCAGTCCGGCCGCCTCGGCCGTGCCCTGGCTCGCCCCCGCGAAGCCCTCGGCGCCCTCGCCGGGCACCGAGTCGCCGGTGTCGGTGAGCAGCCGGACCGAGAAACCCCGCTCCAGCATGTGCACCAGCACCGACGCCGCGCCGGACACCGCCCACTCGAAGGCCGAGTCGGGGCCCGCGCCCTCGAAGGCCACGCCCCGGGTGTCCAGGAGCACCGTGCAGCGGGCCCGCTGCGGCTGCTCCTCGCGGCGCACCATCAGCTCGCCGTACCGCGCGGTGGAGCGCCAGTGGACCCGGCGCAGGTCGTCGCCGTACCGGTACCCGCGCGGGATCACGTCGTCGTCGCCGGCCAGGGCGAGCGAGCGCTGCCTGCCCTCGCCGTACCCCTTCGCCTCGCCGCTCAGCCGCACCGGCGGCAGGGCCTCCACGCGCGGGATCACGGTCAGCGTGTCGTACGCCGAGAAGGAGCGGGTCAGCTCGCACAGGCCGAACGGGTCGGTCAGGCGCAGTTGCAGCGGCCCCAGCGGATAGCGGCCGCGCAGGTCGGAACGGACCCGGTAGGACACCTCGCGGCGGCCGCCCGGCTCCACCCGGTCGAGCACGAAGCGGGGACGCGGGCCGAGCACGTAGGGCACCCGGTCCTGAAGCATCAGCAGACCAGTGGGCAGCCGGGAGACGTTGTCGACGCGCAGGTGGACCCGGGCCTCGCTGCCCGCGGGCACCCGCCCGGGGGAGAGCCGGCGGCTGCCCGCGACCCGGTAGCGCGTGCGGTGCAGCACCACCGCGCAGACCAGCGGCAGCACGCCCAGCAGCAGCCCGACGCGCAGCAGGTCGCTCTGCCCGAGGACGTAGGAGCAGATCGCGGCGGCGATGCCCGCGGCCAGGAAGGACCGCCCGCGGGTGGTCAGACCGGCCAGCGCGGTCCGGATGCCGCCCTCGCCCCGGTCCTCCCCGGCCCCGGCCGTCCCCCCGGCGTCCATCACAGCCTCCGCGGCGGCTGCTGACCGTACGCCGACGCGGCGCGGCCCACGCCGAGACCCTGCCGGGGCTCCGCCGGCACCGGGGTGCGCTGCAGGATCTCCTGGACGACCTGCTCGGCGGTGCGGCGGTTGAGCTGGGCCTGCGCGGTCGGCAGCAGCCGGTGGGCCAGGACGGGGACCGCGAGGGCCTGCACGTCGTCCGGCAGCGCGTAGTCCCGGCCGCTCAGGGCGGCGGACGCCTTCGCCGCGCGCAGCAGGTGCAGCGTGGCACGCGGCGAGGCGCCGAGTCTGAGGTCGGGATGGGTGCGGGTCGCCGCGACCAGGTCCACCGCGTACCGCCGGATCGGGTCCGCCACGTGGACGCCGCGGACCGCTTCGATCAGCTTCAGGATCTCGTGCGCGTGCGCCACCGGCTGCAGGTCGTCCAGGGGACTGACCCCGCCGTGCACGTCGAGCATCTGCAACTCGGCGTCCGGGCTCGGATAGCCGATGGAGACCCGGGCCATGAAGCGGTCCCGCTGGGCCTCGGGCAGCGGATAGGTCCCCTCCATCTCGACCGGGTTCTGCGTCGCCACCACCATGAACGGGCTGGGCAGCTCGTAGGTCTGGCCGTCGATGGTGACCTGGCGCTCCTCCATCGACTCCAGCAGCGCCGACTGCGTCTTCGGCGACGCGCGGTTGATCTCGTCGCCGATCACCACCTGCGCGAAGATCGCGCCGGGCTTGAACTCGAAGTCCCGGCGCTGCTGGTCCCAGATGGAGACCCCGGTGATGTCCGAGGGCAGCAGGTCGGGCGTGAACTGGATGCGGCGGACCGAACAGTCGATGGACCGCGCCAGCGCCTTGGCCAGCATCGTCTTGCCGACCCCCGGGACGTCCTCGATGAGCAGGTGTCCCTCGGCCAGCAGCACGGTCAGCGAGAGCCGTACGACCTCGGGCTTGCCCTCGATCACGTCCTCCACCGAACCGCGGACCCGCTCGACCACGGCGGTCAGATCTTCCCCCACGCTCCCGTACGCCCGCGCGGCGGAACCCTCCCGGCCCACCTGGTCGTCATAGGTCGTCACCCGGCCCTCCTCGGCCTTGCCCCGCACTCCCTGAGCGATGGGGGTACCCCAACTTGCCGGGCCGGTCCCACTGCGCGGACCGGCCCACCCCGAATCACGGACACCGCCCGGAAAAAGTTCCGTGCGACACCACTTCCCGCATTCTCGCCGCCGTTACCGATTCGTGTCACTGCCTGTGGACAACTGGTCGCGACACGCGGCGCCCGGGACCCATGGGCGTGCGGCCTGCGGGCGCCTGCCCGGCGGGATCGTCGGAGCGGGCCACCGGGACACGCGTCAGGCGGGGTCGACCTCGCGCAGCAGGCCCGTCCTGACGTCGAAGACGAAACCGCGCACGTCGTCGGTGTGCAGCAGGAACGGCGAGGTGCGCACCCGCTCGATCGACTGGCGCACGTCCTGGTCGGCGTCCCGGAAGGCCTCCACCGCCCACGCCGGACGCTGGCCGACCTCCAGCTCCAGGTCGTGCCGGAAGTCCTCGGTGAGGGACTCCATGCCGCAGTTGGTGTGGTGGATCAGGGCCACACTGCGGGTGCCGAGCGCGCGCTGGCTGATCGTCAGGGAGCGGATCACGTCGTCGGTGACGACGCCGCCCGCGTTGCGGATCGTGTGGCAGTCGCCGAGCTTCAGGCCGAGGGCGGCGTGCAGGTCGAGGCGGGCGTCCATGCAGGCCACCACCGCGACGCGCTGGACCGGGCGGGCGTCCATCCCGGGGTCGCTGAACGCCGAGGCGTAACGGGCGTTGGCCTCGACGAGCCGGTCGGTGACGGTGTGGTCGGCCGCGGTGGCGGATGCGGAGCCTGCGGGTACCGATGCGGAAGTCGTCATATCCATGACGTTACTGGCCGTTCCCGCCCGTGGCCCGCTCCGAAGCGGGACAAAGAATGTCATCGGAGCCGGTTGTGAGCCAATCCACAGGGTGGTGCGCATACGGCCGTACGAGTGAATTGCCGTGCCGTGCCGGTTTGCGGACGCCGGCGGCCGCGACGCGCAGGCCGGTTGATTGACCGGGCGACACCGTGGACTAAAGTGACGCGAAGCGGGAGGCGAGGGTCTCCCTGCTGGACTGAATTCCCCGGAGACCTGGGCGACGCCCCGCCAGATCTCCCCACGTGCGCGGCGCGTACGTACGGCTCGGCCTCCTCCCGCTCCCGGCCGGCCGACGCTTTTGGCGCCGGCAGGCATCCCCTTCAGATGCGAGCGGGAGGGGACCCGGCGGTGCGTGACGCCGTACCGGACCCGAGAGGCCGCCCCACTTGAGCCAGAGTCGACACGTCCCGGTGATGCTCCAGCGGTGTCTGGACCTGCTGGCGCCCGCCCTCCAGGAGCCGGGAGCCGTGGTCGTCGACTGCACGCTGGGACTCGGCGGACACAGCGAGGCGCTCCTCGAACGCTTCCCCGAGGCCCGGCTCGTCGCACTCGACCGCGACAAGGAGGCCCTGCGCCTGTCCGGCGAGCGGCTCGCCCCGTACGGAGAGCGCGCCACCCTCGTGCACGCCGTCTACGACGAACTGCCCGACGTGCTCGACCGGCTCGGCGTCCCCCGCGTCCAGGGCGTGCTGTTCGACCTGGGCGTCTCCTCCATGCAGCTCGACGAGGCCGGCCGCGGCTTCGCCTACGCCCAGGACGCCCCGCTCGACATGCGGATGGACCAGAGCACCGGCACGAGCGCGGCCGAGGTCCTCAACACCTACCCGCCCGGCGAACTCGTCCGCATCCTGCGGGCTTACGGCGAGGAGAAGCAGGCCAAGCGGATCGTCTCCGCGATCGTGCGCGAGCGCGAGAAGGAGCCGTTCACCAACAGCGCCCGCCTCGTCGAGCTGATCCGCGCGGCGCTGCCGCAGGCCGCCAAGCGCACCGGCGGCAACCCGGCCAAGCGCACCTTCCAGGCCCTGCGCATCGAGGTCAACGGCGAGCTGTCCGTGCTGGAGCGGGCGATCCCGGCGGCCGTCGAGGCCCTCGCGGTGGGCGGACGGATCGCCGTACTGTCGTACCACTCGCTGGAGGACCGGCTGGTCAAGCAGGTGTTCGCGGCCGGCGCCGCCAACACCGCGCCGCCCGGCCTGCCCGTCGTCCCCGAACGCTACGCGCCGCGTCTCAGGCTGCTGACGCGCGGTGCCGAACTTCCCACCGAGGAGGAGATCGCCGAGAACCGGCGGGCGGCACCGGCACGGCTGCGCGGCGCCGAGCGCATCAGGGAGTCCCTCGGGTGAAACGAGCCAGGCAGGCCCGGCACGGGTGCGGACCACACCGTCTGGGGGAGGGCGCGTGAGCAGGAAGACCACACCCGAACTGAGGGGCAGGGCGGCCCGCCTCGCCCGGCTGCTGCCGACGGGCAGTGCCCGGGGCCAGGCGGCCCGCGCCCCCTTCGTCCTCCTGGTCGTCGTCCTCCTCGGCGGCGGTCTCATCGGCCTCCTGGTGCTCAACTCCGCCCTGAGCGAGGGCTCCTTCCAACTGGACGACCTCAAGCAGCGCACCAAGGAGCTGACCGACGAGGAACAGGCGCTCCAGCGGGACATCGACGCCTACTCCGCCCCCCAGGCCCTCCAGCGCCGCGCCCGCGAACTGGGCATGGTGCCCGGCGGCGACCCCGCCTTCCTCGGCCCCGACGGGAGGGTCAAGGGATCGCCCAGCCCCGCTCCCGCCGCGGCCACCCCGCTCGTGCTCGCCCCCGAGGCGCTGACCGCGACGTCCGGCAGCCCGTCCGCGGCCACGCCGTCCCCCTTCACCGAGCCGTCCGCCCCGGCGGTCCCCGCGTCCCCCACCGCGGCCGCGACGCCCACCCCGACCACGACTCCCGGCAGGTGACGGAAGTGTCCGACAGGCAACCGCCGCGCCGCCGGGTGCCCGGACCCGCCAGGCCCGCCCGCCCCGGCGGCGGGCGCGGCCAGGGCCCCGGCGCCCGGCCGGCCCGCAGGCCGGGCCCGCCCCGGCCCGCGCCCCGCGCCTTCCGGCTGGGCAGCCCGCGCCCCCGCCTGCGCATGATCGGGCTCGCGCTGACCCTGGTGCTGGCCACGTTCGTCGTACGGCTCCTGCAGGTGCAGGCCGTCGACGCCGGCACGTACTCCGCGAAGGCCGCGCAGAACCGCTACGTCGTGCACACCCTGCCCGCCGAGCGCGGCGGGATCACCGACCGCAACGGCGTCGCCCTCGCGACCACCGTGGACTCCTACGACATCACCGCCGACCCCACGATGTTCACCCGCGAACAGCTCGAGGTCGACGACGGACCCGAACAGGCGGCGGCGCTGCTCGCGCCGATCCTCGGCCAGAAGCCGGAGGACCTGGCCGAGGTGCTCCGCCCGAAGAACAAGAAACTGCGCTACGTCCGCCTCGCCCGCCGGCAGACCCCCCAGGTCTGGAACCAGATCAAGGACCTGAAGACCGCGCTCACCACCAAGACGGAGACCGACAAGTCCGCGGTCAACGTGCTCGCGGGCGTCTTCGCCGACCCCAGCAGCAAGCGCGTCTACCCGGGCGGCGATCTCGCGGCCGGTGTCCTCGGCTGGGTCGGCGCCGACGGCAAGGGCGGCGGCGGCCTGGAGCGCAAGCTGGACAAGGTACTGGCCGGCGAGGACGGCAAGATCCGCTACGCGCAGTCCGGCGGGCGCCAGGTGCCCACCGCCGGCTCCACCGAGACGCCCGCCGTGCCCGGCAGCGACATCGAGCTGACCATCGACCGCGACATCCAGTGGGCCGCGCAGCACGCCATCACCGAGCAGGTGGAGAAGTCCAAGGCCGACGGCGGCTACGTCATCGTCCAGGACACCACCACCGGCGAGATCCTGGCCATGGCCAACGCACCGGGCTTCGACCCCGGCGACCTCGCCCACGCCGACCCGGCGGCGCTCGGCAACGCCGCCCTCCAGGACGCCTTCGAGCCGGGCTCCACCGCCAAGGTGCTGTCGATGGCGGCCGTGCTGGAGGAGAACGCCGCCACCCCCGGCACCCACATCACCGTCCCCAACCGGCTCAAGCGCGGCGACCGGCTCTTCAAGGACGACATCGACCACCCGACCTGGTACCTCACGCTCAACGGCGTGCTCGCCAAGTCCAGCAACATCGGCACCATCATGGCCACCGGCGAACTGGGCCGGACCCAGGCCGAGGCCAACAAGGTGCTCTACTCCTACCTGCGCAAGTTCGGCCTCGGCGCCTACAGCGGGCTCGGCTTCCCCGGCGAGACCAAGGGCATTCTCGCGCCGCCCGACCAGTGGTCGACCTCGCAGCAGTACACGATTCCTTTCGGCCAGGGCGTCTCCGTGAACGCGCTCCAGGCGGCCTCCGTCTACTCGACCGTCGCCAACGGCGGCGTCCGCATCGAACCCACCCTCGTCCGCGGCACCAAGGGCGCCGACGGGCGCTTCACCCCGGCTCCCGAGCCCAAGAAGACCCGGGTGACCAGCGAGAAGACCGCGAAGACCCTCGCGCAGATGCTGGAGTCCGTCGTCGACGACGAGGAGGGCACCGGCACCAAGGCCCGCATCCCCGGCTACCGGGTGGCGGGCAAGACGGGTACGGCCAACCGAGTGGATCCGGCCACCGGCAAGTACCACGGCTACACCTCGTCGTTCGCCGGGTTCGCCCCCGCCGACAAGCCCCGCGTCACCGTCTACTGCGCCATCCAGAACGCCACCGAGGGCAGCTACTTCGGCGGCCAGATCTGCGGACCCATCTACAAGCAGGTCATGGAGTTCGCCCTGAAGACCCTTCAGGTCCCGCCGACCGGGGCCGCCCCCGCGAACCTCCCGGTGACCTTCAAGCCCTGAGCCCCGCCGCCCCCACCGACACCGAGCCCGTACCGAGCCAGCGCCGTTTCAGTACCGAGCCACCAGGAACCACCCGTGACAACGATCACCCCCGATCCCGGGAACCAGAGCGCCCCCCGGGGCCCTGCCCAGCCCTCGCTTCGCCCCCGGGCGGGTACTCCCGGTACGCTCACCGCCGTGCCACACCCTGATCAGTCCCAAACCACCCAGAAGGGCCACCCCGTGACATACCCGGGACCGCCCCGGCCGGTGCGGATCTCCGCCACACCCCTCGCGGAACTCGCCGGTCAGTTGGGTGTCGCCGCTCCGGACGGCTCCGCCGAGGTCACCGGCATCACCCACGACTCGCGCGCCGTCCGCCCCGGCGACCTGTACGCCGCCCTGCCGGGCGCCCGCCTCCACGGCGCCGACTTCGTCACCCAGGCCGCCGGCCTCGGCGCCGCCGCCGTGCTGACCGACCCGGCCGGCGCGGAGCGTGCCGCGGCCGCCGGACTGCCGGCGCTCGTCGTCGACGACCCGCGCGCGCGGATGGGGGAACTGGCGGCCACGATCTACGGCCACCCCGGCCGCGACCTCCTCCAGATCGGCATCACCGGCACCTCCGGCAAGACCACCACGGCCTACCTGGTCGAGGGCGGCCTGCGCACCGCGAAGTCCACCGGGCTGATCGGCACGGTCGAGATGCGCATCGGCGACGAGCGCATCAAGTCCGAGCGGACCACCCCCGAGGCCACCGACCTCCAGGCGCTGTTCGCGGTGATGCGCGAGCGCGGCACCGAGGCGGTCGCCATGGAGGTCTCCAGCCACGCCCTGGTGCTCGGCCGCGTCGACGCCTGCGTCTTCGACATCGCGGTCTTCACCAACCTCAGCCCGGAGCACATGGAGTTCCACTCCGGCATGGAGGACTACTTCCAGGCCAAGGCCCAGCTCTTCACCCCGAAACGCAGCAGACTCGGCGTGGTCAACGTCGACGACGAGTACGGACGCCGGCTCGCGGGCGAGGCCACCGTGCCGGTCGTCACCTACTCCGCCGAGGGCCACCCCGACGCCGACTGGCGCGCCGACGAGGTCAAGGTCGGCCCGCTGGACTCCACGTTCACCGTGCTCGGGCCGCGGGGCGAGCGGATCGCCGCCAGGTCGCCGCTCGCCGGGCCGTTCAACGTGGCGAACACCCTCGCCGCGATCGTCGCCCTGGCCGCCGCCGGGCTCGACCCGCAGGCCGCCGCCGACGGTGTCGCCGCCGTACCGGGCGTGCCGGGGCGCCTGGAGCGCGTGGACGAGGGCCAGCCCTTCTTCGCGGTGGTCGACTACGCCCACAAGACCGACGCCGTCGAATCGGTGCTGCGGGCCCTGCGCAAGGTCACCGAGGGCAGGCTGCACGCCGTGCTCGGCTGCGGCGGCGACCGGGACACCACCAAGCGGGAGCCGATGGGCGCGGCCGTGGCCCGGTTCGCCGACACCGCCGTACTGACCTCGGACAACCCCCGCTCCGAGGACCCGCTCGCCATCCTCGCCACCATGCTCCAGGGCGCGGCCTCCGTGCCCGCGCACGAGCGCGGCGAGGTGCAGGTCTTCGAGGACCGGGCCGCCGCGATCGCCGCCGCCGTCGCCCGGGCCGAGCCCGGCGACACCGTGCTGGTGGCGGGCAAGGGCCACGAGCAGGGCCAGGACATCGCCGGGGTCGTCCGTCCCTTCGACGACCGCCAGGTGCTGCGCGAAGCCATCCAGAAGATCCAGGGACGAGATCCCGAATGATCCAGCCGATCCTGATTCTGATCCAGGGGACGAACTTGTGATCACCCTCTCACTCGCCGAGATCGCAGAAGTCGTCGGCGGGCGGATGCACGACATACCGGACGCGTCCGCCGAGGTCACCGGGCCGGTCGTCCGGGACTCCCGGGAAGCGGGGCCCGGCAGCCTCTTCGTCGCCTTCGTGGGCGAACGGGTGGACGGCCACGACTTCGCCGCGCAGGTCGTCGAAGCGGGTGCGGTGGCCGTCCTCGGCTCCCGCCCCGTCGGCGTGCCCGCGATCGTCGTGGACGACGTCCAGGCCGCCCTGGGCGCCCTCGCCCGGCACGTCGTGCGACGCCTCGGCACCACCCTCGTGGCCCTCACCGGGTCGGCCGGCAAGACCAGCACCAAGGACCTGATCGCCCAGGTCCTGCGCCGCAAGGCGCCCACGGTGTTCACGCCCGGTTCCATGAACAACGAGGTGGGGCTGCCGCTCACCGCGCTCACCGCCACCGACGAGACGAAGTTCCTCGTCCTGGAGATGGGCGCCCGCGGCATCGGCCACATCCGGTACCTGTGCGAACTGACCCCGCCCAGGATCGGCCTCGTCCTCAACGTCGGCTCCGCGCACATCGGGGAGTTCGGCGGCCGGGAGCAGATCGCCCAGGCCAAGGGCGAACTCGTCGAGGCGCTGCCGCCGGCCGAGGAGGGGGGCACCGCGGTCCTCAACGCGGACGACCCCCTCGTACGGGCCATGGCCTCCCGAACGAAGGCGAAGGTGCTCCTTTTCGGAGAGTCCGACGAAGCGGACGTTCGCGCCGAGAACGTGCGACTCACGGACACCGGACAGCCTTCCTTCAGCCTTCACACACCCTCCGGTGCAAGCGATGTGACCATGCGCCTGTACGGTGAGCACCACGTGTCGAACGCGCTCGCCGCGGCCGCCGTCGCCCACGAGTTGGGCATGTCCGCAGACGAGATCGCCACCGCGCTCTCCGAGGCGGGCTCCCTCTCCCGCTGGCGGATGGAGGTCACCGAGCGCCCGGACGGCGTGACGGTCGTCAACGACGCCTACAACGCGAACCCCGAGTCCATGAAGGCAGCGCTGCGTGCGCTCGTCGCCATGGGAAAGGGGCGTCGTACGTGGGCGGTGCTCGGCAAGATGGCCGAGCTCGGGGACGAGGCGCTCGCCGAGCACGACGCGGTCGGACGGCTCGCCGTCCGGCTCAACGTCAGCAAGCTCGTCGCGGTCGGGGGCAGGGAAGCCCAATGGCTGCAACTGGGCGCATATAACGAGGGTTCGTGGGGTGAGGAGTCGGTGCACGTGTCCGACGCACAGGCGGCGGTCGACCTGTTGCGCAGCGAGTTGCGCCCGGGGGACGTCGTGCTCGTGAAGGCGTCCCGTTCGGTGGGTCTGGAGGGCGTCGCCTCGGCGCTGCTCGAGACCGGCACCGAGGGTGAGGTCGCCGCCCGATGATGAAGCAGATCCTGTTCGCAGGAGTCATTGGCCTCTTCCTGACGCTGGTCGGCACCCCGCTGCTGATCAAGCTCCTGGCCCGCAAGGGCTACGGCCAGTACATCCGGGACGACGGACCGCGCGAGCACGCCAGCAAGCGCGGTACGCCGACCATGGGTGGTATCGCCTTCATCCTGGCGACGGTCGCCGCGTACTTCCTCGCCAAGGGCATCACCGGCTACCTGGACCCCGACATCGACGCGGGGCCGACCTTCTCCGGTCTGCTGGTGCTCGGTCTGATGGTGGGCATGGGCCTGGTCGGCTTCCTCGACGACTACATCAAGATCGTCAAGAGGCGTTCGCTGGGCCTGCGGGCCAAGGCGAAGATGGCCGGCCAGCTCATCGTCGGCATCGCCTTCGCCGTGCTCTCGCTGCAGTTCGCGGACAACCGGGGCAACACCCCGGCCTCGACCAAACTGTCGTTCATCACCGACTTCGGCTGGACCATCGGCCCGGTGCTGTTCGTCATCTGGGCGCTGTTCATGATCCTCGCGATGTCGAACGGCGTGAACCTCACCGACGGCCTGGACGGCCTGGCCACCGGCGCCTCCGTCCTGGTCTTCGGCGCCTACACCTTCATCGGCGTCTGGCAGTTCCAGGAGTCCTGCGCCAACGCGCTGACCCTGACCAACCCGGGCGCCTGCTACGAGGTGAGAGACCCCCTGGACCTCGCGGTGGTCGCCTCCGCCCTGATGGGCTCCTGCCTCGGCTTCCTGTGGTGGAACACCTCGCCGGCCAAGATCTTCATGGGCGACACCGGTTCGCTCGCGCTCGGCGGTGTGCTCGCGGGTCTGGCGATCTGCTCGCGCACCGAACTGCTGATGGCCATCCTCGGCGGCCTGTTCGTCCTGATCACCATGTCGGTGGTCATCCAGGTCGGCTCCTTCCGCCTCACCGGCAAGCGGGTCTTCCGGATGGCGCCACTCCAGCACCACTTCGAACTCAAAGGCTGGTCCGAGGTCCTTGTCGTGGTCCGCTTCTGGATCATCCAGGGCATCTGTGTGATCGTCGGACTCGGCCTCTTCTACGCGGGATGGGCAGCGGACAAGTGACCTCCTCGGTGCCTTCGGAATTCACCGGCAAGCACGTCACCGTCGCCGGACTCGGCGTCTCGGGCGTCCCGGCCGCCAAGGTCCTGCACGGGCTCGGCGCGCACGTCACCGTCGTCAACGACGGCGACGACGAACGCGCCCGCACGCAGGCGGCGGAGCTGGAGGCGCTCGGCGTCACCGTGCGCCTCGGCGACGGGGACACGCTGCCCGAGGGCACCGAGCTGATCGTCACCGCACCCGGCTGGAAGCCGACCAAGCCCCTGTTCACGGCGGCCGCCGAGGCCGGCGTCCCGGTCTGGGGCGACGTCGAACTGGCCTGGCGGCTGCGCGGCCTGGACGGCCGGAAGGCCGCGCCGTGGCTCGCCGTCACCGGCACCAACGGCAAGACCACCACCGTCCAGATGCTCGCGTCGATCCTGAAGGCGGCCGGACTGCGCACCGCCGCCGTCGGCAACATCGGCGTCTCCCTGCTGGACGCGGTCACCGGCGACACCGAGTACGACGTCCTGGCCGTGGAGCTGTCCAGCTACCAGCTCCACTGGGCGCCCTCCCTGCGCGCCCACTCCGCCGCCGTGCTCAACCTCGCCCCGGACCACCTCGACTGGCACGGCTCCATGGAGGCCTACGCCGCCGACAAGGGCCGCATCTACGAGGGCAACCGCGTCGCCTGCGTCTACAACGTCGCCGACAAGGCGACCGAGGACCTGGTCCGCGCCGCCGACGTGGAGGAGGGCTGCCGGGCGGTCGGCTTCACGCTCGGCACCCCCGGTCCGTCCCAACTCGGCGTCGTGGAGGGCCTCCTGGTCGACCGCGCCTTCGTCGAGGACCGGCACAGGAACGCCCAGGAACTCGCCGAGGTCTCGGACGTCAACCCGCCGGCCCCGCACAACATCGCCAACGCCCTTGCCGCCGCGGGCCTCGCCCGCGCCTTCGGCGTCTCCGCCGCCGCCGTGCGCGACGGGCTGCGCGCCTTCACGCCGGACGCCCACCGCATCGCGCACGTCGCCGACGTGGACGGCGTGGCCTACGTGGACGACTCCAAGGCCACCAACACCCACGCCACCGAGGCCTCCTTGGCGGCGTACGAGTCGATCGTGTGGATCGCCGGCGGGCTGGCCAAGGGCGCGACCTTCGACGAACTGGTCACGGGCGCGGCCAAGCGGCTGCGCGGCGTCGTGCTCATCGGTGCCGACCGCGCCCTGATCCGCGAAGCCCTGGCGCGACACGCCCCCGAAGTACCCGTGGTCGACCTCGACCGGACCGACACTGGTGCGATGCTCCAGGCCGTCCAGGAGGCGCGGCGGCTCGCCCGGCCCGGTGACACGGTGCTGCTGGCCCCGGCCTGCGCCTCCATGGACATGTTCACCAACTACAACCAGCGCGGTGACGCGTTCGCGCAGGCCGTTCGCGAACTCGGCGCCTGACCCGGCCGCGCTCCCGCGCCGGGTGAACTCGGGAGGACGCGTGGGACGGTCCGTGCCGACGTACAGCGGAGGCAGCGATGCCCGGTAGTCCCCAGAGCCGCACCGGGCGTCCGCCCGTACAGCGGGCGGCCGTCAAGCGACCCGGCACCCCGGGACCGCCGCCGCAGGAGAACCCGCTGCTCCGCCTGTACCTGCGCCTGCGCCGCGCCTGGGACCGGCCGCTGACCGCGTACTACCTGATCTGCGGCGGCAGCGCGCTGATCACGGTGCTCGGCCTGGTGATGGTCTACTCGGCCTCCCAGATCACCGCGCTCCAGCTCTCGCTGCCCGGCTCGTACTTCTTCCGCAAGCAGGCCCTCGCGGCACTGATCGGCGCGGGGCTGCTGGTGGCCGCCATGAAGATGCCGGTGAAGCTGCACCGCGCGCTGGCGTATCCCATCCTCGCCGGTGCCGTCTTCCTGATGATCCTGGTCCAGGTGCCGGGGATAGGAGTGGCGGTCAACGGCAACCAGAACTGGATCTCGCTGGGCGGCTCCTTCCAGATCCAGCCCAGCGAGTTCGGCAAGCTGGCCCTGGTGCTGTGGGGCGCGGACCTGCTCGCCCGCAAGCACGACAAGAAGCTGCTGACGCAGTGGAAGCACATGCTGGTGCCGCTGGTGCCGGCCGCGTTCATGCTGCTCGGACTCATCATGATCGGCGGCGACATGGGGACCGCGATCATTCTGACGGCCATCCTGTTCGGCATGCTGTGGCTGGCCGGCGCGCCCACCCGGCTGTTCGCGGGGGTGCTGTCGATCGCCCTGGTGCTGGGCTTCATCCTCATCAAGACCAGCCCCAACCGCATGGCCCGGCTCAACTGCCTCGGCGCCACCGACCCCGGCCCCGGCGACTCCTGCTGGCAGGCCGTGCACGGGATCTACGCCCTCGCCTCGGGCGGACTGTTCGGTTCCGGGCTCGGTGCCAGTGTGGAGAAATGGGGCCAACTCCCCGAAGCACACACCGACTTCATCTTCGCCGTCACCGGTGAGGAACTGGGCCTGGCGGGGACGCTGTCGGTGCTCGCCCTCTTCGCGGCTCTAGGCTATGCGGGTATCCGCGTGGCCGGACGCACGGAGGACCCCTTCGTGAGGTATGCCGCGGGAGGCGTGACCACCTGGATCACGGCCCAGGCCGTGATCAACATCGGTGCGGTCCTCGGACTGCTGCCGATCGCCGGTGTCCCGCTCCCGCTGTTCTCCTACGGGGGTTCCGCCCTGTTGCCGACCATGTTCGCCATCGGGCTGCTGATCGCCTTCGCGCGTGACGAACCCGGTGCGCGGGCGGCGCTTGCGTTGCGGCAACCTCGCTTTGGTAGAAAGCGGGGAGCCAGGGGACCCGCGGCCAAGCGGAGCCCCCGGAGTTGGAACACGATGCGACGGCGCGCCTCGGCGGCGCGCTCGTCCGGAGAGCGGTGAATTTCGGTGCATGTCGTACTCGCCGGCGGAGGAACCGCGGGCCACATCGAGCCCGCGCTCGCCCTCGCGGACGCCCTGCGCAGGCAGGATCCGACCGTGGGGATCACGGCCCTGGGCACGGAACGCGGCCTGGAGACCCGCCTGGTGCCCGAGCGGGGTTACGAGCTGGCGCTGATCCCGGCGGTACCGCTGCCGCGCAAGCCCACCCCCGAACTGATCACCGTCCCGGGCCGGCTGCGCGGCACCATCAAGGCGACCGAGCAGATCCTGGAGCGCACCAAGGCGGACGCGGTGGTCGGCTTCGGCGGCTACGTCGCCCTGCCCGGCTACCTCGCCGCCAAGCGCCTCGGCGTGCCGATCGTCGTCCACGAGGCCAACGCCCGTCCCGGCCTGGCCAACAAGATCGGTTCGCGCTACGCCGCGCAGGTCGCCGTCTCCACCCCGGACAGCAAGCTGCGCAACTCCCGCTACATCGGCATCCCGCTGCGCCGCGCCGTGGCCACCCTCGACCGCGCCGCCGCGCGTCCCGAGGCCCGCGCGATGTTCGGGCTCGACCCCAACCTGCCGACGCTGCTGGTCTCCGGCGGTTCGCAGGGCGCCCGGCGGCTCAACGAGGTGGTGCAGCAGGTCGCGCCGTGGCTCCAGCAGGCCGGCATCCAGATCCTGCACGCGGTCGGGCCCAAGAACGAACTGCCGCAGGTCCACCAGATGCCGGGGATGCCCCCGTACATCCCGGTAAGTTATCTGGACCGGATGGACCTCGCGTACGCAGCCGCCGACATGATGCTCTGCCGCGCGGGCGCGATGACCGTCGCCGAACTCTCCGCCGTCGGGCTCCCGGCCGCCTACGTCCCGCTGCCCATCGGCAACGGCGAACAGCGGCTCAACGCCCAGCCGGTGGTCAAGGCCGGCGGCGGACTGCTGGTCGACGACGCGGAACTGACGCCCGAGTGGGTCCAGCAGAACGTCCTGCCCGTGCTGGCCGACCCGCACCGGCTGTACGAGATGTCCCGCGCCGCCGCCGAGTTCGGCCGCCGGGACGCCGACGACCTCCTCGTCGGCATGGTGTACGAGGCGATCGCCGCCCGTGCGCACCGCTAGACACGTCTGACGGAAGGCAGGGAGCGTGGCCGGACCGACCACCGCCGAGCGCGGGGCACGCCAGCAGGAATCGTCCGGCCCGCCCCCCGCGCGCCGGTTCCGCCCGCCCCGTCTTCGTACGATCATCATCCTCGCCGTCGCGCTCGTCCTGGTCGCGGGCGGAACCGTCTGGGTCCTCTACGGCTCCAACTGGACGCGTCTGGAAGACGTCTCGGTCTCCGGAACCCGCGTCCTGACCCCCGAGCAGGTGCGCGAGGCCGCCGACGTACCGGTCGGGGACCCGCTGGTCTCGGTCGACACGGACGCCATCGAGGCACGGCTCCGCCGGAAATTGCCCCGCATTGACGAGGTCGAGGTGGAGCGTTCCTGGCCGCACGGAATCGGACTGAAAGTGACGGAGCGCACTCCGGTCCTGATTGTGCAAAAGGGCGGAAAGTTCGTGGAAGTGGACGATGAAGGCGTCCGTTTCGCCACGGTTTCCCGTGCTCCGAAAGGCGTGCCCGAGCTCGAATTGGAACCCGCCCGCTCCGGCTCCGCCGCGGCGAGTCTGCGCCGCTTCGGCGACGACCGCCTGGTGCGCGAGGCGGTACGGGTGGCCGGCCGGCTCCCGGGCAAGGTCGCCCGGGACACACGGCTCGTCAAGGTCCGTTCCTACGACGACATCTCGCTGGAGCTGAGCGGCGGCCGGTCCGTGTCGTGGGGGAGTGGTGAGCAGGGTGTGAGCAAGGCCCGCGCGCTGACCGCGCTCATGAAAGCGACGCCCGACGCACGGCACTTCGACGTCAGTGTTCCCACCGCCCCGGCGTCATCGGGGAGTTGACGGGTATACGCGCAGGCCAGCACCCTGGTTGGGCAGCGCTACGGCTGATCACATAGGGTGAAAAGAAAAACGGGAGGTTCGGCGTGTTCGTTGAACGTGCGCCACTTGTCGACTTAGTGTCCTGTTCGGAAGAGTCCAAGGAACAGACACACTGGTAACCCTAAACTTCAGCGTTAGGGTTCGGGTCGGCGCTACGGACCGTCCCAATCGGCATCAGTCGTCGGGTCGCGGGGGCATCAGTGCTTCGGCGGTCGGGCGACACGTAACTCGAGGCGAGAGGCCTTCGACGTGGCAGCACCGCAGAACTACCTCGCAGTCATCAAAGTCATCGGTGTCGGCGGCGGTGGTGTCAATGCCATCAACCGGATGATCGAGGTCGGTCTCAAGGGCGTCGAGTTCATCGCCATCAACACCGACGCACAGGCGCTGTTGATGAGCGACGCCGACGTCAAGCTCGACGTCGGCCGCGAACTCACCCGCGGACTCGGCGCCGGAGCCAACCCGGCCGTCGGCCGCAAGGCCGCCGAGGACCACCGCGAGGAGATCGAGGAGGTCCTCAAGGGGGCCGACATGGTCTTCGTGACAGCCGGTGAAGGCGGCGGCACCGGCACCGGCGGCGCTCCCGTCGTGGCCAACATCGCCCGCTCGCTGGGCGCCCTGACGATCGGCGTGGTCACCCGCCCGTTCACCTTTGAGGGACGGCGCCGGGCCAACCAGGCCGAGGACGGCATCGCGGAACTCCGCGAAGAGGTCGACACCCTCATCGTCATCCCCAACGACCGGCTGCTGTCCATCTCGGACCGCCAGGTCAGCGTGCTCGACGCGTTCAAGTCCGCCGACCAGGTGCTGCTCTCCGGTGTGCAGGGCATCACCGACCTCATCACCACGCCCGGCCTGATCAACCTGGACTTCGCCGACGTCAAGTCGGTCATGTCCGAGGCGGGTTCGGCGCTCATGGGCATCGGCTCGGCCCGCGGCGACGACCGCGCGGTGGCCGCGGCCGAAATGGCCATCTCCTCCCCGCTGCTCGAGGCGTCCATCGACGGCGCCCGGGGCGTGCTGCTCTCCATCTCCGGCGGCTCCGACCTCGGCCTCTTCGAGATCAACGAGGCCGCCCAACTGGTCAGCGAGGCCGCCCACCCCGAGGCCAACATCATCTTCGGCGCGGTCATCGACGACGCCCTCGGCGACGAGGTGCGGGTCACCGTGATCGCGGCCGGCTTCGACGGGGGCCAGCCGCCGTCCAAGCGGGACAACGTCCTCGGGTCCGCCTCGGCCAAGCGCGAGGAGCCCGCTCCGGCCCGGCAGCCCGAGAGCCGCCCGTCCTTCGGCTCGCTCGGCAGCGTGAAGCCGAAGGAGGAGCCGGAGCCCGCCCCCGCGCCGGAGCCGGTGAGCGACCTGCCGCCGGTCTCCGCGCCGCCGGTCCCGCCGTCCCGCACCTACTCGGACAGCGCGGCCGAGGAACTGGACGTGCCGGACTTCCTGAAGTGATAGGACAGCGCGACACCGTGAACGGCGCGCACTTCGGCTTCACCGACCGGTGGGGCGGAGTGAGCGCCGTTCCGTACGAGGAGCTCAACCTCGGCGGCGCGGTCGGCGACGACCCCGCCGCCGTCACCGCCAACCGGGAGCTGGCGGCCAAGTCACTGGGTGCCGACCCCGCCCGCGTGGTCTGGATGAACCAGGTGCACGGGGCCGACGTCGCCGTGGTCGACGCGCCCTGGGGGGACCGCCCGGTCCCGCGGGTCGACGCCGTCGTCACCGCCGAACGCGGACTCGCCCTCGCCGTCCTCACCGCCGACTGCGTGCCGGTGCTGCTCGCCGACCCGGTCGCCGGCGTCGCCGCCGCGGCCCACGCGGGCCGGCCCGGGCTGGTCGCCGGAGTCGTCCCCGCCGCCGTGCGGGCCATGACCGGACTCGGCGCGGACCCCGCCCGGATCGTCGCCCGTACCGGGCCCGCCGTGTGCGGCCGGTGCTACGAGGTGCCCGAGGAGATGCGCGCCGACGTGGCCGCCGCCGAGCCGGCCGCGTACGCCGAGACCAGTTGGGGCACTCCGGCGCTCGACGTGAGCGCCGGAGTGCACGCCCAGCTCGAACGCCTCGGAGTGCGCGACCGGACGCGGTCGCCGGTGTGCACCCGGGAGTCGAAGGACCACTTCTCGTACCGACGCGACCGCACCACCGGGCGGCTCGCGGGCTATGTCTGGCTGGACTGATGGGCATGACGGACCGTAAGCACGAACTCGCCGCGAATCTGGCGAAAGTGGAAGAACGCATCGGCGCCGCGTGCGCGGCCGCCGGCCGCCCGCGCGAGGACGTGACCCTCATCGTGGTCACCAAGACCTACCCGGCGGACGATGTGCGCATTCTCTCGGAACTGGGGGTGCGGCACGTCGCGGAGAACCGCGACCAGGACGCCGCGCCCAAGGCCGCAGCCTGTTCGGATCTGCCGCTTTCGTGGCATTTCGTCGGCCAGTTGCAGACCAACAAGGTCCGTTCCGTGGTCGGTTACGCGGATGTCGTGCAGTCGGTGGACCGGGCCAGGCTCGTCACCGCCCTGTCGAAGGAGGCCGTGCGGGCCGGGCGCGAGGTGGGGTGCCTTCTCCAGGTCGCGCTCGACGCGGGCGAGAGCGGGCGTGGGGAGCGCGGCGGCGTCGCGCCCTCCGGAATCGAAGAGTTGGCCGACCTGGTCGCCGGATCGGACGGGCTGAGGTTCGACGGTCTGATGACCGTCGCCCCGCTCACCGGCGAGTACGCGGGCCGCCAACAGGCGGCGTTCGAGCACCTCATGGATTTGTCGACCTGCGTGCGCCGAGCCCATCCGGCTGCGAACATGGTCTCCGCGGGGATGAGTGCGGACCTCGAGCAGGCCGTGGCCGCCGGAGCGACACATGTACGCGTCGGCACTGCGGTACTCGGAGTCCGACCCGTGCTCGGGTAACGTCGCCAAGAAGTCGGACCACAGCAGAAAATATGGTCATTACCGCCGAAAGGCGGACGCAACGACCTCGTGGATCGCAGGCACTTGGAGTCGTCGGCAGATCCACCACAGAGCGGAGGACTCAGAGCATGGCCGGCGCGATGCGCAAGATGGCGGTCTACCTCGGCCTCGTGGAGGACGATGGGTACGACGGCAGGGGGTTCGACCCCGACGACGACTTCGAACCCGAACTGGACCCGGAATCCGAGCGGGACCACCGGCGCCACGAACCGGCGCACCAGTCACACGGTTCACACCAGCCCCAAAGGGACGAAGAGGTACGAGTCGTACAACCCCCCGCGCAGCGCGAGCCGATGCCCCGTTCCGCTTCGCTCGCGGCGGAATCGAGTCGTCCGGCGCGCATCGCGCCCGTGGCGTCCATCACACAAGAACGCGCAAGCCTGGAAAAGAGCGCACCGGTCATCATGCCCAAGGTCGTGTCCGAACGAGAGCCCTACCGGATCACCACACTTCACCCCCGGACCTACAACGAGGCCCGTACCATCGGGGAACACTTCCGTGAGGGCACTCCGGTGATCATGAATCTCACTGAGATGGATGACACAGATGCGAAGCGACTTGTCGACTTTGCGGCCGGTTTGGTGTTTGGTCTTCACGGCAGTATCGAGCGGGTGACGCAGAAGGTGTTCCTGCTGTCTCCTGCTAACGTCGATGTCACGGCGGAGGACAAGGCCCGCATCGCAGAGGGCGGGTTCTTCAACCAGAGCTGAGACGCACCACCGGCAGAGAGCAAGAACCCGGGCCCGGCACAGGGTCCGACACATGGTTCAGGGGAGAGGGAAGCACAGGTCATGAGCGTGGTCCTGGATGTCGTCTACATCGCGCTGATGTGCTTCCTCATCGTGCTCATCTTCCGGCTGGTCATGGACTACGTCTTCCAGTTCGCCCGCTCGTGGCAACCCGGCAAGGCGATGGTGGTCCTCCTGGAGGCCACCTACACTGTCACCGATCCACCGCTGAAGCTTCTGCGGCGGTTCATCCCGCCGCTGCGTCTCGGGGGCGTGGCGCTCGACCTGTCCTTCTTCGTACTGATGATCATCGTCTACATCCTGATCTCGATCGTGAGCCGGCTGTGATCGATGAGAGAGATACGGGCTTGCCGAATGCCGACGACAACGTTGAGGTGAAGAGATGCCGTTGACCCCCGAGGACGTGCGGAACAAGCAGTTCACGACCGTCCGCCTCCGAGAAGGCTATGACGAGGACGAGGTCGATGCCTTCCTCGACGAGGTCGAAGCCGAACTGACCCGACTGCTCCGCGAGAACGAGGACCTGCGCGCCAAGCTGGCCGCGGCGACCCGCGCGGCCGCGCAGAACCAGCAGAACATGCGCAAGCCTCCGGAACCGCCGCAGGATCAGCAGCAGCACCAGCAGCAGGGTCCGCCGCAGCAGGGCGGCATGCCCCAGCAGGGCATGCGAGGTCCCGGCGCTCCGGTGCCCGCCGGCATATCGGGCCCGCCGCAGCAGCAGATGGGTGGCCCCATGGGTGGCCCGCCCCAGCTGCCGAGCGGTGCTCCGCAACTGCCCGCCGGCCCCGGCGGACAGGGTGGCCCGCAGGGTCCCGGCCCGATGGGTCAGGGTCCGGGGCCGATGGGCCAGGGCCCGGGTCCGATGCAGGGCCAGATGGGTCCCGGTCCGATGGGCGGCCCCATGGGCGGCCCGCAGGGTCCCGGCGGCCCCGGTGGTCCCGGCATGCCCGGTCAGGGCGGCCCCGGCGGCGACAGCGCCGCGCGTGTCCTCTCGCTGGCCCAGCAGACCGCCGACCAGGCGATCGCCGAGGCCCGTTCCGAGGCCAACAAGATCGTCGGCGAGGCGCGTTCGCGTGCCGAGGGTCTGGAGCGCGACGCCCGTGCCAAGGCGGACGCACTGGAGCGGGACGCGCAGGAGAAGCACCGCGTCGCGATGGGCTCCCTGGAGTCCGCCCGCGCCACGCTGGAGCGCAAGGTCGAGGACCTGCGCGGCTTCGAGCGCGAGTACCGCACGCGGCTGAAGTCGTACCTGGAGTCGCAGCTCCGCCAGTTGGAGACGCAGGCGGACGACTCGCTCGCCCCGCCGCGTACGCCCGCGACGGCCTCTCTGCCGCCGTCCCCGGCGCCCTCGATGGCACCGGCCGGCGCGAGTGCCCCGTCCTACGGCGGCAACCAGTCGATGGGCAGCGGTCCGAGCCAGTCGGGTCCCTCCTACGGCGGGCAGCAGCAGATGTCGCCCGCGATGACCCAGCCGATGGCGCCGGTGCGGCCGCAGGGGCCGTCGCCGATGGGGCAGGCGCCCTCGCCCATGCGGGGTTTCCTGATCGACGAGGACGACAACTGATCTGTAGTACGGCGTAGCCTTCGGCAACGTTCAGGGCGGGCCCCGGGTTTCTGACCCGGGGCCCGCCCTTGTGTCTGCGTAACTGCGGGCAGTCGTGCCTCCCCCGGTGCCTGAACGGCCTGGGAGGTACCCCCAGGGCGGCACGGGTGGGCGGTGGGGGTACCTCCCGCTCGAGCGAAGCCGAGAGTGGGGAAGGCACCCGGCAAGCGCTGGTGGGCGAACCCCACCCTCGGCCCGCACCGACGGACAGCACTGGGCCCGGCGCCCCTCGCGTGAGGGAGGCCGGGCCCAGGTGCTGCCAGGCGGCTACTGCTTGCGCAGGCGGAACTCCAGGGACAGGCCCTCGTCCGTGAACGGGGCTCCGTAGGTGTCGTCCGCCTCGCCCTGGGCGAAGTCCGTTGCGAGGACCTCGTCGGCGATCAGGCCCGCGTGGTCGGTCAGGGCCGCGATGGTCGCCGGGTCCGTGGCCGTCCAGCGCAGCGCGATGCGGTCGGCGACGTCGAGGCCGCTGTTCTTGCGGGCCTCCTGGATCAGGCGGATCGCGTCCCGGGCGAGGCCCGCGCGGCGCAGCTCCTCCGTCAGCTCCAGGTCGAGCGCCACCGTCGCGCCCGAGTCGGAGGCGACCGACCAGCCCTCGCGCGGCGTCTCCGTGATGATCACCTCGTCCGGGGCGAGGGTGATCGTCTCGCCGTCGACCTCCACCGACGCTGTCCCCTCGCGCAGGGCGAGGGAGAGCGCGGCGGCGTCGGCGCCCGCGACGGCCTTCGCCACGTCCTGGACGCGCTTGCCGAACCGCTTGCCCAGTGCCCGGAAGTTGGCCTTCGCGGTCGTGTCGACCAAGGAGCCGCCGACCTCGCTGAGCGACGCGAGGGACTCGACGTTCAGCTCCTCGGTGATCTGCGCGTGCAGCTCGGGGGAGAGTGCGTCGAAGCCCGCCACCGCGATCAGGGCGCGGCTGAGCGGCTGACGGGTCTTCACGCCCGACTCCGCGCGCGTGGCCCGGCCCAGCTCGACCAGGCGGCGGACCAGGACCATCTGCCGCGACAGCTCCGGGTCGATCGCCGTGAGGTCGGCCTCCGGCCACGCGGACAGGTGGACCGACTCCGGGGCGCCCGGGGTCACCGGCACGACCAGGTCCTGCCAGACCCGCTCGGTGATGAACGGGGTCAGCGGCGCCATCAGCTTGGTGACCGTCTCGACGACCTCGTGCAGGGTGCGCAGCGCGGCCTTGTCGCCCTGCCAGAAGCGGCGGCGGGAGCGGCGCACGTACCAGTTGGACAGGTCGTCGACGAACGCGGACAGCAGCTTGCCGGCGCGCTGGGTGTCGTACGCGTCCAGCGCCTGGGTGACCTGGTCGGTCAGCGCGTGCAGCTCGGAGAGCAGCCAGCGGTCCAGGACCGGGCGGTCGGCCGGGGCCGGGTCGGCCCCGCTGGGGGCCCAGCCCGTGGTGCGGGCGTACAGGGCCTGGAAGGCGACCGTGTTCCAGTACGTGAGGAGCGTCTTGCGGACGACCTCCTGGATGGTGCCGTGGCCCACCCGGCGGGCCGCCCAGGGCGAGCCGCCGGCCGCCATGAACCAGCGCACCGCGTCGGCGCCGTGCTGGTCCATCAGCGGGATCGGCTGGAGGATGTTGCCCAGGTGCTTGGACATCTTGCGGCCGTCCTCGGCGAGGATGTGGCCGAGACAGACCACGTTCTCGTAGGACGACTTGTCGAAGACCAGGGTGCCGATCGCCATCAGCGTGTAGAACCAGCCGCGGGTCTGGTCGATGGCCTCGGAGATGAACTGCGCCGGGTACCGGCTCTCGAACAGCTCCTTGTTCTTGTACGGGTAGCCCCACTGCGCGAACGGCATCGAACCCGAGTCGTACCAGGCGTCGATGACCTCCGGCACGCGCACCGCTTCGAGGGAGCAGCCCTCGTGGGTGCAGGTGAAGGTCACGTCGTCGATGAACGGGCGGTGCGGGTCCAGGGCCGACTGGTCGGTGCCGGACAGCTCGGTCAGTTCCGCGCGGGAGCCGACGACCGTGAGGTGGTCCTCCGCGCAGCGCCAGATGGGCAGCGGGGTGCCCCAGTAGCGGTTGCGGGACAGGGCCCAGTCGATGTTGTTGTTCAGCCAGTCGCCGTACCGGCCGTGCTTGACGGCGTCCGGGTACCAGTTGGTCTTCTCGTTCTCCTGGAGGAGACGGTCCTTGATCGCGGTGGTGCGGATGTACCAGGACGGCTGCGCGTAGTAGAGCAGGGCCGTGTGGCAGCGCCAGCAGTGCGGGTAGCTGTGCTCGTACGGGATGTGCTTGAACAGCAGGCCCCGGGCGTCCAGGTCCTCGGTCAGTCTCTCGTCGGCCTTCTTGAAGAAGACGCCGCCGACCAGCGGGACGTCCTCCTCGAAGGTGCCGTCGGGGCGGACCGGGTTGACGACGGGCAGGCCGTAGGAGCGGCAGACCCTGAGGTCGTCCTCACCGAAGGCGGGGGACTGGTGGACGAGGCCGGTGCCGTCCTCGGTGGTGACGTAGTCGGCGTTGACGACGTAATGGGCCGGCTCCGGGAACTCGACCAGTTCGAAGGGCCGCCGGTACGTCCAGCGTTCCATCTCGGCGCCGGTGAAGGACTGGCCGGTGGTCTCCCAGCCCTCGCCGAGGGCCTTGGCGACCAAGGGCTCGGCGACGACCAGCTTCTCCTCGCCGTTCGTGGCGACGACGTAGGTGACGTCGGGGTGCGCGGCGACCGCGGTGTTGGAGACCAGGGTCCACGGAGTCGTCGTCCACACGACCAGCGCGGCTTCGCCGGCCAGCGGGCCCGAGGTCAGCGGGAAGCGGACGTAGACGGACGGGTCGACGACCGTCTCGTAGCCCTGGGCCAGCTCGTGGTCGGACAGGCCGGTGCCGCAGCGGGGGCACCAGGGGGCGACGCGGTGGTCCTGGACCAGCAGGCCCTTGTTGAAGATCTCCTTCAGCGACCACCAGACGGACTCGATGTACTCCGGGTCCATAGTGCGGTACGGGTCCTGGAGGTCGGCCCAGTAGCCCATGCGCGTGGTGAGCTCTTCGAAGGCGTCGGTGTGGCGGGTCACCGACTCGCGGCACTTCGCGTTGAACTCCGCGATGCCGTACGCCTCGATGTCCTGCTTGCCGGAGAAGCCCAGCTCCTTCTCGACCGCCAGTTCCACGGGCAGGCCGTGGCAGTCCCAGCCGGCCTTGCGGCCCACGTGGTAGCCGCGCATCGTGCGGAAGCGGGGGAAGACGTCCTTGAAGACGCGCGCCTCGATGTGGTGGGCGCCGGGCATGCCGTTGGCGGTGGGCGGGCCCTCGTAGAACACCCACTCGGGGCGGCCCTCGGACTGCTCCAGGCTCTTGGCGAAGATCTTCTGCTCGCGCCAGAAGTCGAGCACCGCGTGCTCGAGCGCGGGCAGGTCGACCTGGGCGGGTACCTGGCGGTACTGAGGCGTTGTCATCAGCGAGCTTCCTCCGGCGGACGTGCTGCCTTCCGTCGGAGGGACGAGAGCCGTGCTCCCGCGGTACCACCCTCCTTGGCCCGCCGGTGCGTCGTGTGCTCCGGTGAGCCCCCTCATTGGGGTCGCGAGCCGGGTCTACTCGCCGCTGCGGTCGCGCCACGGCTTTCTTCCGGCGGCTCCGGGGTGATCTTCACGTCGCGCTCGCCCCCGGGCTCACACCGTCCCCGGGTCGCTCTGGGCTGCTGACGCCGCTACTCGTCCCCATCCACGCCTTTCGCTGCGCCCAGTGTACGGCGCCGCGGGGACGGTGGCCGACCGGTTTCGGCGTGACCCGAATGCCGCCGTCCGGGGAGCGGGCCCGGGACGGCCCGGCCGGGGGTGTTCCGGCGGATTACCGGGCGGGGAGCTGGGCACAACGCATGCATGCTCGCCGCGCGGCGCACGGTGGGCGGGCGAGTCGGGCGGCGTGCCCCGTTGCCGCGGGACCGGAGTCGATTTATCGTCCCAGCACGATTCGCGCGCAAGATCACAATATGTGAAGGGGCCGCGGCCATGGTGGCGAAGAAGAAGACGGCGGCCGCGCGGAGCGCCGCCGAGGAGGGCACCGCGGAGCAGCGCCCGGCGAAGAGGACGGCGGCCAGGAAGAGCCCGGCGAGGAAGACCGCGGCGAAGACGGACCCGGCGGAGAAGACGGCGGCAGGCAAGGCGGGGGCGGGGAAGACGGCGGCAGGGAAGACGGCGGCCGCAAAGACGGGGGCAGCAAAGACGGGGTCGAGCAAGAGCACGGCCACGAAGAGCACCGCCAAGAAGAGCACGGCCAAGAAGAGCACGGCCAAGAAAGCGGGCGCGGCCGAGGCCGCGGAGCAGACGGGAGCCACGACGGTGGTTGCGAAGAAGACCCCTGGCACGGCCACGGCGGCCAAGACCGCCGTCCCCAAGGCCCGCGGCACCGCCGCGGACCCCGGCGACCTCGCGGTACGCCCCGGCGAGGAACCCTGGACCCCGCAGGAGGTCGAGGAGGCGCGCGGCGAGCTGCAGTCCGAGGCCGACCGGCTGCGCACCGAGATCGACTCCTCCGAGCGGTCGCTGCAGGGCATGATGCGGGACTCCGGCGACGGCGCGGGCGACGACGAGGCCGACACCGGCAGCAAGAACATCACGCGCGAGCACGAACTGGCGCTGGCCGCCACCGCGCGGGAGGTGCTCACCCAGACCGAGCGCGCCCTGGAACGCCTGGACGCGGGCACCTACGGCCTGTGCGAGAACTGCGGCAACCCCATCGGCAAGGCGCGGATGCAGGCCTTCCCGAGGGCCACCCTGTGCGTCGAATGCAAGCAGAAGCAGGAACGCCGGTACTGAGCGGCAGCCGGGACGGGAGGCGTGCCGTACCCTCGTCCTCAGTCAAGGACCTAGGCTGAGGGACTCACGTGGCAGAGGCGGAGCGCATCATCGGTACTCCGGAGACCCCGGACACGGCGGGGGACGGGCAGGAACGGCCCGGCCCCGACGCAGGGCAGGAGCAGAAGCAGGACCCGGCTCCGGAGCGCCCCCGTGGCAAGCGCCGGGTCGCCGTGCTCTTCGCGGTCGCCGTCTTCGCCTACCTGCTCGACCTGGGCAGCAAGATGCTGGTGGTCGCCAAGCTGGAGCACCACGAGCCGATCGAGATCATCGGGGACTGGCTGCGGCTCGCGGCGATCCGCAACGCCGGCGCCGCCTTCGGCTTCGGCGAGGCCTTCACGATCATCTTCACGGTGATCGCGGCGGCCGTGATCGTCGTGATCGCCCGCCTCGCGCGCAAGCTGCGCAGCCTGCCGTGGGCGATCGCGCTCGGCCTGCTGCTCGGCGGCGCCCTGGGCAACCTCACCGACCGCATCTTCCGGGCGCCCGGCGTCTTCGAGGGCGCGGTCGTGGACTTCATCGCCCCCAAGCACTTCGCCGTCTTCAACCTGGCCGACTCGGCGATCGTCTGCGGCGGCATCCTCATCGTGATCCTCTCCTTCCGGGGCCTGGACCCGGACGGGACCGTCCACAAGGACTGAGCGCGCGTTCGGGTGTGCCGGCGCAGTCCGGCATACTCGACGGGTGAGCACGATTCCCGAGATCCGCACCCTGCCCGTGCCCGACGGCCTGGAGGGCGAGCGCGTCGACGCCGCCATCTCCCGCATGTTCGGCTTCTCCCGCACCAAGGCCGCCGAGCTGGCGGCGGCGGGGAAGGTGCAGGTCGACGGAGCGGTGGTCGGCAAGTCCGAGCGGGTCCACGGCGGCGCCTGGCTCGAGGTCGAGATGCCCGCGGCGCCCGCGCCCGTGCAGGTGGTCGCCGAGCCCGTCGAGGGCATGGAGATCGTGCACGACGACGACGACGTGGTCGTGATCGTCAAGCCCGTCGGCGTCGCCGCCCACCCGTCCCCCGGCTGGACCGGCCCGACCGTCATCGGCGGACTGGCCGCCGCCGGGTACCGCATCTCCACCTCCGGCGCCGCCGAGCGCCAGGGCATCGTGCACCGCCTCGACGTCGGCACCTCCGGCCTGATGGCGGTGGCCAAGTCGGAGCGCGCCTACACCTCGCTCAAGCGCCAGTTCAAGGAGCGCACGGTCGACAAGCGCTACCACACGCTCGTGCAGGGCCACCCCGACCCGACCAGCGGCACCATCGACGCCCCGATCGGCCGCCACCCCCAGCACGACTACAAGTGGGCCGTCACCGCCGAGGGCAAGCCCTCCGTCACCCACTACGACCTCATCGAGGCCTTCCGCGCCGCCTCCCTGCTCGACGTGAAGCTGGAGACCGGCCGCACCCACCAGATCCGCGTCCACATGGCCGCCCACCGCCACCCCTGCGTCGGCGACCTGACCTACGGCGCCGACCCGACCCTCGCCAAGCGGCTGCGCCTGACCCGCCAGTGGCTGCACGCCGTACGGCTCGGCTTCGAGCACCCCGGCGACGGCCAGTGGGTCGAGTACGCCAGCGACTACCCCGCCGACCTCCAGCAGGCCCTCGACCAGGTCCGTGAGGAGACCTACGGATGAGCACCCCGAACCCGGCCCCGGCCGCCTACGAGGTGCGCGTCGCCGAGGACCCCGCCGACCGCGAGGCCTGCTTCGCGGTGCGCAAGGACGTCTTCGTCGCCGAGCAGAAGGTCCCCGAGGACATCGAGTACGACGCCTACGACGCGGGCGCCGTGCACGTCCTGGCCGTCCGCGAGGACGGCGTGCCGCTCGGCACCGGCCGGCTCCTGCACGGCGCGGCAGCCGCCGAGAAGAACGGCGACGGGGACCCGGCCGTCGGTTCCCTGGGCCGGCTGGCGGTGACCGCGGCGGCCCGCGGCCTCGGCATCGGTGCCGCGCTGGTGCGTGCCGTCGAGGAGGCGGCCCGGGCGCGGGGACTCACCGCCGTGGACCTGCACGCGCAGACCCACGCCCTGGGTTTCTACGAGCGACTGGGGTACCAGGCCTACGGACCCGAGTTCCCCGACGCCGGGATCCCCCACCGCGCGATGCGCCGCCGCCTGTAGCGAAGGCGCCGTACCGGCCGGTGGGACCGGTGGCGTGGCAGGCTTGGGGCCGCCGGGTGAACGCCCAGACCACAGCCCCTAGACCCCACCGGAGCGGTGACCGTGGATCAGCTCGCCCTGTTGTTCCTGCTGTTGCTCGGGGCCCTGCTGAGCGTCCCGGTCGGTGACCGGCTCCGGCTGCCGGCGCCGGTGCTGATGACCGTCCTCGGGATCGTCCTGGCGCTGCTCGACTTCGTGCCCAACGTCGACATCCCGCCCGAACTGATCCTTCCCGCGCTGCTCCCGCCGCTGCTGTACGCCGCCGTACGGCGCACCTCCTGGCGGCAGTTCGCGGCCAACAAGCGCCCCATCTTCCTGCTGGCCGTCGCGCTGGTCTTCGTCACCATGGCCTGCGTGGCCTCCGTGGCCCACTCGATCGTGCCGGGTCTGCCGCTCGCCGCCGCGTTCGCGCTCGGCGCGCTGGTGGCGCCGCCCGACCCGGTCGCCGCTACCGCCGTCGCAGGGCAACTGGGGCTGCCGCGCCGCCTGGTCTCCATCCTGGAGGGCGAGGGCCTCTTCAACGACGTGACGGCCATCGTCCTGTACCACGTGGCCATCGCCGCGGCGGTCGGCGGCTCCTTCTCGCCCTGGCGGGCCGGTCTCGACCTGGTGCTGTCCGCCGTCGTCGCCGTCGTGATCGGCCTGGCCCTGGGCTGGGGATCCAACAAGCTCATGGACGTGCTGGACGACCCGACGCTGCAGATCGGGCTGACCCTGCTGGTGCCGTTCGTGAGCTACGTCGCCGCCGACGAACTGCACGGCTCCGGCGTGCTCGCCGTGCTCACCACCGCCATGTTCCTCGCCGAGTACGCCTCGGACGCCGACGACGTGATGACCCGCCTCGGCGGACACACCGTCTGGGACGTGGTCGACACCCTGGTCACCGGGGTGGCCTTCGGCCTGATCGGACTCGAACTGCACAACGCCGTGCGCACCGCCTCCGGCCGGTGGACCGAGCTGCTCGGCTGGTCGGCGGCGATCCTGGCCGTCGTCGTCCTGGTCCGGCTGCTGTGGCTGCTGCCGGCCACGTGGCTGACCCAGCGGCTGCACGCCCGGCGCGACCAGGACGAGGACATCCCGACGAGCTGGCGGGAGACGGTGGTCATGTGGTGGGCGGGGATGCGCGGCGTGGCCTCCGTCGCGCTCGCGCTGGCGATCCCGCTGCACACGGACGACGGAGCGCCCTTCCCGCACCGGGAGGAGATCGTCTTCATCGCGTTCGGCGTGATCATGGGCACGCTGCTGCTGCAGGGACTGACCCTGCCCTGGCTGGTGGGCAGGCTCGGGGTCCGGGCGGACACGGAGCGGGAGCAGGAGTTCGAGCGGGACCTGGCCCTGCGGGCGGCCAGGGCGGCCAAGCAGCGGCTCAAGGAGATCGAGTCGGTCGAGGAACTGCCGGAGGAGCTGTCCGAGCAGATGCTGCGGCGCGCCTTCGACATCGGCGTACGCATCAGCCCGGACCTCGGGGACGAGGAGCGCCGGGAGGCGCACGAGCAGCGGGCGCGGCGGATCAAACGTCTCCGGCGGATCCAGGGCGAGATGCTCAGCGCCGCCCGGCACGAGGTCCTGGCGGCCCGCAGCGAGCCCGGTGCCGATCCGGAGATCGTCGACCGGGTCCTGCGCCACCTGGACGTGCGCAGCCTGCGCTGACCCGCGCGGGCGGGTCAGCGGTCACAGGCTCTTGGTGGGCCGTCCCGTGAAGCGGCGGGAGGCCGCGTCCGAGGGGCGGCGGGCGGGCGGGAAGCCTCCGTGGGGCGGGCGCGGCGCCGCGTCCGCCGTGTTGACCCGCGGCAGCGCGTAGGGGTGCTCCTCGGCCAGCCAGCGGAGCATGCCCTCGCGCACCGTGACCCGCACCGTCCAGATGTCGTCCGCGTCCTTCGCCGTCACCAGGGCCCGCACCTCCATGGTGGTCGGGGTGGTGTCCGTGACGGTCAGGTTGTAGTTGCGCCCGTCCCAGGCCGGGCACTCGCGCAGGATGTCGCGCAGGCGCTCGCGCATGAGGTCCATCGGCGCCGAGTGGTCGAGCTGCCAGAAGACGGTGCCGGTCATCTGCGGGGTGCCGCGCGACCAGTTCTCGAACGGCTTGGAGGTGAAGTACGACACCGGCATCGTGATCCGGCGCTCGTCCCAGGTGCGCACCGTCAGGTACGTCAGCGTGATCTCCTCGACGGTGCCCCACTCGCCGTCCACGACGACCGTGTCGCCCATGCGCACCATGTCGCCGAAGGCGATCTGGAACCCGGCGAACAGGTTGCCCAGCGTGGACTGGGCCGCCACACCGGCGACGATGCCGATGATCCCCGCCGAGGCCAGCAGGGAGGCGCCCGCCGCGCGCATCGCCGGGAACGTCAGCAGCATCGACGACACGGCGACCACGCCGACGACCGCCGTGACCACCCGCATGATCAGCGACACCTGGGTCCGCACGCGCCGCACCCGCGCCGGGTCGCGTTCGGCGTGGGCGTGCGCGTAGCGGGAGTAGGACGTCTCGACGACCGCGGCGGCGATCCGGACCACCAGCCAGGCCACCGAGCCGATGAGCGCCAGCGTCAGCGTCCGGCCGACCCCGGTCTGGTGCTCCGGGAACACCCGGGCCTCGACGTACGACCCTCTCAGCAGGCCGGCGCAGAGCGCGATCTGGTAGGGCACGCGGGCGCGCCGCAGCAGCCCCCACAGCGGTGTCTCGGGGTGGCGTCCGTCGGCCTTGCGCAGCAACAGGTCGGTGGCCCAGCCGATGACCAGGGTCAGCAGGATTGAGCCGCCGACCACGATCAGCGGGCGGAGTATCGTCTCCATCCCCCGAACGTAACCGCCACCACCGCGCCGTGAACCTGTGACTTACGTCCTGCCCCGGGTATCGCCCCGCGTCGCGCCGTCACACCCGGCTGGCACCATGGCCTCATGAACATCGTGCTCTTTCACTCGACCCTCGGCCCGAGGCCCGCGGTGCGGCAGGCAGCCGACCGGCTGCGCGAGGCCGGGCACCGGGTGTGGACCCCGGACCTCTACGAGGGCCGTACCTTCGACACGGTCGAGGAGGGCATGGCCCACCAGGACGGGATCGGCCGGGAAGAACTGCTGAAGCGGGCCGTGCTGGCCGCCGCGCCCTACTCCGAGCGCGGGCTGGTGTACGCCGGTTTCTCGCTCGGCGCCTCGATCGCCCAGACCCTCGCCCTCGGCGACCACCGGGCACGCGGGCTGCTCCTCCTGCACGGCACCTCCGACCTCGCGCCGAACGCCTCGGTCGACGGCCTGCCGGTCCAGCTCCACGTGGCCGAGCCGGACCCCTTCGAGACGGACGACTGGCTCAGCGCCTGGTACCTCCAGATGGGCCGGATCGGCGCCGACGTCGAGGTGCACCGGTATCCCGGGGCGGGACACCTCTACACCGACCCCGGACTGCCGGAGGACTACGACGCGGAGGCGGCCGAGGCCACCTGGCGGGTGGCGCTCGGCTTCCTCGAGACCCTCCAGGAGGCTCAGACCGGGGCGTAGACGCGCTCGACGCGCTGGGTGCCGCTGCGCGTGCGGTAGGAGCGGGCCCAGGCGGACGTGGCGTGCGCGTCGGTGCGGTCGGAGACGACGTAGTAGTCCATCTGCGCCCGTTCCGCGGTGATGTCCAGCACGCCGTAGCCGTGGCGGTCCGTGTCGACCCAGTGCACGTGCCGGTTGGCGGCCCGGATCACCGGCGCCGCGACCGTCGAGACGGTGCCCTCGGGGACCTTCACGATGTCGTCGAGGTTGTCCGAGGTCACCGACGTGACGACGAACTCCGTGGCCGCCGAGGCGGACAGCGGGTACGTCCCGGCGTTGTGCGGCACGTCGTTGGCCCACGCCATGTGGATGTCGCCGGTCAGGAACACGGTGTTGCGGATCGCGTGCGAGCGCAGGTGGGCCAGCAGTTCGCGGCGGTCGTCGGTGTAGCCGTCCCACTGGTCGGTGTTGAGGGCGATGCCCTCCTTGGGCAGCCCGAGCAGTTCGGCGAGCGGCCCCAGCAGCGAGGCGGGGAGCGAGCCGACGGCGAAGGGGGAGATCATCACCGGGTTGCCGACCAGCCGCCAGGCGGCGTCGGAGGAGGCGAGCCGCGACTTGAGCCAGTCCAGTTGGGCGCGGCCGGTGAGGGTGCGGTCCGGGTCGTCGACCTTCCCGTCGCCGATCGTCACCTGCTGCGAGCGGAAGGAGCGCAGGTCGAGCAGCGACAGGTCGGCCAGCCTGCCGAACCGTAGCTGCCGGTAGGTGGTGCCGGCGATCGCCGGGCGCACCGGCATCCACTCGAAGTAGGCGCGCTTGGCGGCGCTCTGCCGGTCCGCCCAGGTCCCCTCGGCGCCCTCGGTGTGGTTCTCGGCGCCGCCCGACCAGGTGTCGTTGGCGATCTCGTGGTCGTCCCAGATCGCCACCACCGGCGCCGTGGCGTGCAGGGCCTGGAGGTCGGGGTCGGTCTTGTAACGGCCGTGCCGGGTGCGGTAGTCGGCGAGGGTGAGGATCTCGTGGGCCGGGGCGTGCGGGCGGACGACGGTGCCGCGGGTGCCGTACTCGCCGGTGCCGTACTCGTAGATGTAGTCGCCCAGGTGCAGCCAGGCGTCCAGGTCGCCGCGGGCCGCGAGATGGCGGTACGAGGAGAAGTAGCCGGCCTCCCAGTTGGCGCAGGAGACCACGCCGAAGCGCAGGCCGGTGACGGCCGCGTCGTGGGCGGGGGCGGTGCGGGTGCGGGCGACGGGGGAGTCGGTGGGGCCCGCGGAGAAGCGGAACCAGTAGTCGGTGGCGGGCGCGAGGCCGCGGACGTCGGCCTTCACGGTGTGGTCGGAGGCGGCCGTCGCGGTGACGGTTCCCTCGGCGACGACGTCGGTGAGGGCCTTGTCGGTGGCGACGACCCAGCTCACCTCGGTGTCCGGGCCGGCCCCCGAGCCGGGTATGGCCTCGGGCACGGGTGTCACCCGGGTCCACAGCAGGACGCCGTCGGGCAGGGGATCGCCGGAGGCGACGCCGTGCAGGAAGGCCGGGACCGCGCCGGCGGCACCGGCGGGCAGCGCCGCGGCGAGCGGGGCGGCCAGGACGGCACCGGCCGCCGCGGCCTTGACGACCGTACGGCGGCTCGGGGTGCGGGAGTTCTCGGGATTCTCGGTGTGGTCGCGGTCTGCGGGCGCTCTGTGTCGACTGGTCACGGCCGATCAGGTTACTGATCGGTATGCGCGCGAGTGGGCGAACTCGCAAAAGTTCGCCCACTCGTCAGACGGCGATCACCGGGCCCGGCGGGTCACTTGGTGACGCCCGCGTCCTTGAGCGCCTTCTGCCACGCGTCCGGCGTGCTCGGGGTCTCGACGATCTTGTCGTTGATCTTGATGGTCGGGGTCGACTGGACGCCCTCGGCCTTGTCGAAGGACTTGCTCATCCGCATCGCCCAGGCGTCGTAGGTGCCCTTCTTCACGGCGTCCTGGAACTTCTTGTTGTTCTTCAGGGCGTCGACCGAGTTCGCCACCTTGATCAGGTAGTCGTCCTTGGCGAACTCGTCGGTGGACTCCTCGGGGTGGTACTCGGTGGAGTACAGCGCGGTCTTGTAGTCGACGAACGCCTCGGGGCTGACGTTCAGCGCCGCGCCGAGCGCGCTCAGCGCGTTCTTGGAGCCCTCGCCGCCCAGGTTGCCGTCGAGGAAGGTGCCGATGGTGAAGGAGAGCTTGTAGTCGCCGTCCTGCATGCCCTTGTTGACGGTCTCGCCGATGCTCTGCTCCATCGCAGCGCAGCCCGGGCAGCGCGGGTCCTCGTAGAGGTGGACGACGTTGTCGGACTTGGACTCGCCGACGACGATCGTGGTGCCGTCCTTGCCGGAGGTGTTGGCCGGGGCCACGACCTTCGCCTCGGCGGCCTTGTCCCAGCCGGTGGGCTTGCTGTTCTGCACGACGGCGTAGCTGATGCCGCCGGCTATCGCCAGCACGCCGACGATGGAGGCGGCCACGACGGCCTGCCGCTTGACCTTGTCGCGCTTGGCCTGGCGCTCGCGCTCCTGGCGCAGGCGCTCACGGGCCGCCGTCTTCGCCGCCTGGCTGTTCCGCTTGCTCATGGTGGTGATCTCTCCGGGGACGCGCACACGGGGGTGTGCGGAGGTGCGTACGGGGGACTGCTGTGCTCGGTGGTGCTCGTGCGGCCCGGGGGCCGGGTCACACGAGGGCGGTCACCGGGCGCGGCGGTCCGCGACGTCCCAGGGAGTGCGTGAGGATCCGCTCCCGGGCGCCGGCGGCGCGGCGGACCGGGGGCACCGGGCGGCGCACCGCGGGGGCCCGGCGTACGCTCACGGCCGCGACGGCGACGAGCAGCGGCCGGAAGGTGGTCGCGGCCACGGCGCCGACCAACTGGGCCAGCGCCCGCTCGCCGCGCCGCAGCCAGGCCGCCGCGAGCAGCCCGACGCCGAGGTGCGCGCCCAGCAGCAGCCAGGCGGTGCCCGGGTCGGCCTGGGCCAGCACCGAGGCCATCCGGTCGGTCTCCGCCCCGGTGACCCGGGTCAGCGGCGCGGTCATCCCGGCGTGGACGCCGGTGCCGTCACCGCACAGCACGTCGAAGCCGACCGAGCGCAGCGGGCCCGCTACCGGGCCGCCCGCGCGGCCGTAACAGACGTGCTGGCCGGTGGTGAAGACGGTGTCGGCGGCCAGCTCCAGCGGGATCAGCAGGGCGGCGATCCGCCCGAAGCCGCGCTCGCGCCGCCCGGCCAGGGCGTACGCGATCAGGAACACGGCGGCGGCGACCGCCGTCACCGTGGCCAGCGGCAGCGGAACCCCGGACAGCAGCACGTGCGACGCGGTGCTGAGGGTCACGGCGAGGGCCGTGAACAGCGCCGCGCGTACGGCTCTGAGCGGGGTTCCGGATATGTCCATAGCAGTAGAAGAGTGTGTCACGGGGGCCGGTAAGGGACCCCTAAAGGGTGGCTGTGAGAATCCCGACGGTCACAGGCCCGGGATCCGGCCGTTGCGGAAGAGGTCGACGAAGGTCTGGTGGTCGGCACGCGCGCGTGCGCCGTAGCGGTGGGCGAAGTCGACCAGGAGGGGCGCGAAGCCCTCCTCGTCGGCCGCGATCGCCGCGTCGATGGCCCGCTCGGTGGAGAACGGCACCAGGGACTCCCCGGACTGGTCGTCGGCCGCCGCGTGCATGGTGGCCGTCGCCCGGCCCAGGTCGGCGACGACCTCGGCGATCTCCTCCGGGTCGTCGAGGTCGCTCCAGTCCAGGTCGACGGCGTACGGCGAGACCTCGGCGACGAGCTGGCCGGCGCCGTCCAGCTCGGTCCAGCCCAGCCACGGGTCGGCGTGCGCCTGCAGGGCGCGCTGGGAGATCACCGTGCGGTGGCCCTCGTGCCGGAAGTAGTCCCGGATCGCCGGGTCGGCGACGTGCCGGGAGACGGCCGGGGTCTGGGCCTGCTTGATGTAGATCACGACGTCGTTCTCCAGGGCGTCGCTGTTGCCCTCCAGCAGGATGTTGTACGAGGGCAGACCGGCCGAGCCGATGCCGATGCCGCGGCGGCCGACGACGTCCTTCACCCGGTAGGAGTCGGGACGGGCCAGGGAGGACTCGGGGAGCGTCTCCAGGTAGCCGTCGAAGGCGGCGAGCACCTTGTAGCGCGTGGCGGCGTCCAGCTCGACGGAGCCGCCGCCGGGGGCGAAGCGGCGCTCGAAGTCACGGATCTCGGTCATCGAGTCCAGCAGCCCGAAGCGGGTCAGCGAGCGGGCCACGCGCAGGGCGCCCAGCAGCGGGCCCTGAGCGGTGTCCAGCGTGAAGGGCGGCACCTCGTCGCTCTTGGCTCCGGTGGCCAGGGCGTGGATCCGCTCGCGGTACGCGCCCGCGTACACCCGCACCAGCTCGCCGATCTGTTCGTCACTGAGCGCCTTCGCGTACCCGATCAGCGCGACGGAGGCGGCGAAGCGCTTGAGGTCCCAGGTGAACGGGCCGACGTAGGCCTCGTCGAAGTCGTTGACGTTGAACACCAGGCGTCCGTTGGAGTCCATGTAGGTGCCGAAGTTCTCCGCGTGGAGGTCGCCGTGGATCCACACCCGGGAGGTCCGCTCGTCCAGGTAGGCGTCGCCCTGCCGGTCACCGAAGTCAGGGTCCTCGGCCAGGTCCCGGTAGAAGAGGCCGGCGGTGCCGCGGTAGAACGCGAAGGCCGACGCCGCCATCTTCCGGAACTTCACGCGGAACGCCGCGGGGTCCGCGGCCAGCAGCCGGCCGAAGGCGGTGTCGAAGACGGCGAGGATCTCCTCGCCGCGCCTCTCCTCGTTGAGCTGCGGGACCGACATGCCTGGTGCCTCCTGGTGCGGGTGATGCCTGACGGGTGGAGCGGATCTCCACTCGGGCCAACGTTCGAACGGGTGCGGGAGTGCCCGTCCCAGAAGGTACGCGTGGGGAGCCCCGGAGTGTCAGTGGCGAGGCATAGACTTCGACGCTGACCCCCCGGATCGACCGCCGCCAGTCGTCCACCGTTTTCCCAGGAGGCCGCACGTGTCCAAGCCGCCGTTCACGCACCTGCACGTCCACACCCAGTACTCGCTGCTGGACGGTGCCGCGCGGCTCAAGGACATGTTCAACGCCTGCAACGAGATGGGCATGACGCACATCGCCATGTCCGACCACGGCAACCTGCACGGGGCGTACGACTTCTTCCACTCGGCGCAGAAGGCCGGGGTCACCCCGATCATCGGGATCGAGGCGTACGTCGCCCCGGAGTCCCGGCGCAACAAGCGCAAGATCCAGTGGGGCCAGCCGCACCAGAAGCGCGACGACGTCTCCGGCTCGGGCGGTTACACCCACAAGACCATGTGGGCGGTGAACAGCACCGGGCTGCACAACCTCTTCCGCCTCTCCTCCGACGCGTACGCCGAGGGCTGGCTGCAGAAGTGGCCCCGGATGGACAAGGAGACCATCAGCCAGTGGTCCCAGGGCATCGTCGCCTCCACCGGCTGCCCCTCCGGCGAGGTCCAGACCCGGCTGCGCCTCGGCCACTTCGACGAGGCCCTGAAGGCGGCCGCCGACTACCAGGACATCTTCGGCAAGGACCGCTACTTCCTGGAGCTGATGGACCACGGCATCGAGATCGAGCACCGGGTCCGCGACGGGCTGCTGGAGATCGGCAGGAAGCTCGGCATCCCGCCGCTGGTGACCAACGACTCGCACTACACCTACGCGCACGAGGCGACCGCCCACGACGCGCTGCTGTGCATCCAGACCGGCAAGAACCTCTCCGACCCGGACCGCTTCCGCTTCGACGGCACCGGCTACTACCTGAAGTCCACGGACGAGATGTACGCCGTGGACTCCTCCGACGCCTGGCAGGAGGGCTGCGCCAACACCCGCCTGGTCGCCGAGATGGTCGACACGACCGGCATGTTCGTCAAGCGCGACCTGATGCCGAAGTTCGACATCCCCGACGGCTTCACCGAGGTCACCTGGTTCCAGGAGGAGGTCCGCCGCGGCATGGCGCGCCGCTTCCCCGGCGGCGTCCCCGAGGACCGCCAGAAGCAGGCCGAGTACGAGATGGACGTCATCATCCAGATGGGGTTCCCGGGGTACTTCCTCGTGGTCGCCGACTTCATCATGTGGGCCAAGAAGCAGGGCATCGCGGTGGGCCCCGGCCGGGGCTCCGCGGCCGGTTCGATCGTGGCGTACGCGATGGGCATCACCGACCTCGACCCCATCCCGCACGGCCTGATCTTCGAGCGGTTCCTCAACCCCGAGCGCGTCTCCATGCCCGACGTCGACATCGACTTCGACGAGCGCAGGCGCGTCGAGGTCATCAGGTACGTGACGGAGAAGTACGGCGCCGACAAGGTCGCCATGATCGGCACCTACGGCAAGATCAAGGCGAAGAACGCCATCAAGGACTCCGCGCGCGTGCTGGGCTACCCGTACGCGATGGGCGACCGCCTGACCAAGGCCATGCCCGCCGACGTCCTCGGCAAGGGCATCGACCTCAACGGCATCACCGACCCGACGCACCCCCGCTACAGCGAGGCCGGCGAGATCCGCGCGATGTACGAGAACGAGCCGGACGTGAAGAAGGTCATCGACACCGCCAAGGGCGTCGAGGGCCTGGTGCGGCAGATGGGCGTGCACGCGGCCGGCGTGATCATGTCCAGCGAGCCCATCGTGGACCACGCCCCGATCTGGGTGCGGCACACCGACGGCGTGACCATCACGCAGTGGGACTACCCGCAGTGCGAGTCGCTCGGCCTGCTGAAGATGGACTTCCTCGGCCTGCGCAACCTCACGATCATGGACGACGCCGTCAAGATGGTGAAGTCCAACAAGGGCGTCGACCTCGACCTGCTGTCGCTGCCGCTGGACGACCCCAAGACCTTCGAGCTGCTGCAGCGCGGCGACACGCTCGGCGTCTTCCAGTTCGACGGCGGCCCCATGCGCTCCCTGCTGCGGCTGATGAAGCCCGACAACTTCGAAGACATCTCCGCCGTGTCGGCCCTGTACCGCCCCGGCCCGATGGGCATGGACTCGCACACCAACTACGCGCTGCGCAAGAACGGCCTGCAGGAGATCACGCCGATCCACAAGGAGCTGGAGGAGCCGCTCCAGGAGGTCCTGGCGGTCACCTACGGCCTGATCGTGTACCAGGAGCAGGTGCAGAAGGCCGCCCAGATCATCGCCGGCTACTCGCTCGGCGAGGCCGACATCCTGCGCCGCGTGATGGGCAAGAAGAAGCCCGAGGAACTGGAGAAGAACTTCGTCATCTTCCAGGCCGGCGCCCGGAAGAACGGCTACAGCGACGAGGCCATCCAGGCCCTGTGGGACGTGCTGGTCCCCTTCGCCGGCTACGCGTTCAACAAGGCGCACTCCGCCGCGTACGGACTGGTCTCGTACTGGACCGCCTACCTGAAGGCGAACTACCCGGCCGAGTACATGGCCGCGCTGCTCACCTCGGTCAAGGACGACAAGGACAAGTCGGCGGTCTACCTCAACGAGTGCCGGCGCATGGGCATCAAGGTGCTGCCGCCCAACGTCAACGAGTCCATGTCCAACTTCGCCGCGCAGGGCGACGACGTGATCCTCTTCGGCCTCTCCGCCGTGCGCAACGTCGGCACCAACGTCGTCGAGTCGATCATCCGCTGCCGCAAGGCCAAGGGGAAGTACGCGTCCTTCCCGGACTACCTGGACAAGGTCGAGGCGGTCGTCTGCAACAAGCGGACGACGGAGTCGCTGATCAAGGCCGGCGCCTTCGACGAGATGGGGCACACCCGCAAGGGGCTCACCGCGCAGTACGAGCCGATGATCGACAACGTGGTCGCGGTCAAGCGCAAGGAGGCCGAGGGGCAGTTCGACCTCTTCGGCGGCATGGGGGACGAGCAGAGCGACGAGCCGGGCTTCGGACTCGACGTGGTCTTCGGCGAGGACGAGTGGGACAAGACCTATCTCCTGGCCCAGGAGCGGGAGATGCTCGGACTCTACGTCTCCGACCACCCGCTCTTCGGCCTGGAGCACGTGCTGTCCGACAAGGCCGACGCGGGCATCTCCCAGCTCACCGGCGGTGACTTCGGCGACGGCGCGGTCGTCACCATCGGCGGGATCATCTCCGGGCTCCAGCGCAAGATGACCAAGCAGGGCAACGCCTGGGCCATCGCCACCGTCGAGGACCTCGCCGGTTCGCTGGAGTGCATGTTCTTCCCGGCGACCTACCAGCTCGTGTCCACGCAACTCGTCGAGGACGCCGTGGTGTTCGTCAAGGGGCGCCTGGACAAGCGGGAGGACGTGCCGCGGCTGGTCGCGATGGAGCTGATGATCCCCGACCTGTCGAACGCGGGCGCCAACGCGCCCGTGGTGCTCACCATTCCGGCCACCCGCGTCACTCCGCCGATGGTCAGCAGGCTCGGTGAGATCCTCACCCACCACCGCGGCGACAGCGAGGTGCGGATCAGGCTCCAGGGGCCGACGAAGACGACCGTGCTGCGCCTGGACCGGCACCGGGTGAAGCCCGATCCGGCCCTCTTCGGCGACCTGAAGGTGCTGCTCGGCCCGTCCTGCCTGGCGGGCTGAGCGCCGAACGAGCGAGGGCGCACCCGGCTGCCGGGTGCGCCCTCCGTCGTGGACGTCAGTTGTGGCCGAAGCGCTTCTGCCGCTTGCGGGACGCCGCGTCGCCGGGCGTCGTGAGCTGCGGGGAGTGCTGCTCCTCGCGGTCCAGCACGGCCGACTCGGCGGCCTGCGGGGCGCTGCGCTCGGAACGGGGCTGCTTACGATCACGGTTGTTCTTGTTCTTGGCCATGGTGATCTACCTCCTGAGGGGGATCTAGGGGCCAGGGCCGGAACCAGATTCACATAGCCCAACAAAGAACGCATATCGGGCAATTACCGTCCGTGACGCGTATCGGCGAGGTGCGGAGCGCCGAAACGCCACGCCGAAGATCGAGTTCGGGCCGTTAACCTCCGCGCGGTCGGGCAGACTCGAAGGAAGCCCGAAGCAAACCTCCCGGAAAGAGGGTGGATCGCGTGGACCGCTGCATCGTCCTGGTGGACGCCGGGTATCTGCTGGGGGCCGCCGCGAGTCTCCTGGCCGGAGAGCCCTCGCGCTCGCGCATCACCGTCGATCACGCCGCCCTCATCCAGGGACTGCGCGACCGCGCCGAGTCCGACACGCAGCAGCCCCTGCTGCGCATCTACTGGTTCGACGGCGCCCCCGACCGCGTCCCGCAGCCCGAGCACCGCCGCCTGCGCGTGATGCCCCGGGTCACCGTCCGGCTGGGCGCCCTCACGCGCAGTGACGGACGCTGGGCCCAGAAGGGCGTGGACGCCGCCATGCACGCCGAACTGACCGAGCTGGCCCGCAACCGCGCCTGCTCCGACGTCGTCCTGGTCACCGGCGACGGCGACCTGCTGCCGGGCATGATGGCCGCCAAGGAGCACGGGGTGGCCGTCCACCTGTGGGCCGTTCAGGCCGCCGACGGCGACTACAACCAGTCCGAGGACCTGGTCGCCGAGGCCGACGAACGCCGTGTCCTGGACCGTACGTGGATCACCAAGGCCGTACGAGCCAAGGAGGTCGGCGGCATCTGCGCGCCGCCGCCCGTGCCCCGCCCCGAGATCGCCGCGATCCTCTCCGCGCCGCTGCCCGAGTCCGCCCTCTCCGGCGCCGGCCGGCGGCCCGCCGAGCCGCCCGAGCACCCCACCGCGGCCCCCGCCGGGCAGGGCGCCGCCGACCAGCGGGTGCCGCCCGCCAAGGGCGTCCCCACCCCCAAGGACCTCGCCGCCCTGCGCGCCCCCTCCCACCCCGCCCCCCAGCCGGCCAACGCCACCCTGCGCTGGTCCTCCGACAAGGGCTGGGTCGACCGGACCGCCGCCGAGCCCTCCGAGGCCGCCTCGCTGCCCACGCTCGCCCAGCTCACCACGGCCGAGCAGCGCTGGGCCGACCGCGAGGAGGACATCACCACGGTCGGCGGCGACCCGTACGAGGTCGGGCAGGTCTTCGCCCGCCGCTGGCTCGAACGCCTCGGCGACCACGGCCACCTGCAGAAACTGTCCGGGATGTACCCCCGCATCCCGCACCGCGTCGACGGCGAGCTGCTGCGCTACGCGGCCCGCTTCGGGCTGCTGGCGCACAAGGACGACCAGATCGACGAACACGACCGGTACGCGATCCGGGCCGGCTTCTGGCGGGAGGTCGACGTGCGGACGGCGACCGAACGCACGCCCGCGGCGGAGTGAGGCGTTCCGCGCCCGCGCCGCCCCGGCGCGCCCCCGCTCCACCCGGCTGAATCGACACTTATGGGCGGACCCGGGGACGGACCGGGGGGACCGACCCCGTACTCTCGTCCCTTGTGAGTACGCGCGTGGCACAGGCATCTCGACCCGGTGGCGATGCCGTGTGCGTGGTGCGCGAACTGACCAAGACCTACCCGGCCGCGCGCGGCCGGCGCGGCGCTCCGGCCGCCCCCGAGGTGCGGGCCACCGACGGCGTCACCCTGGACATCCGCCGCGGTGAGATCTTCGGCCTGCTCGGACCGAACGGCGCCGGCAAGTCCACCCTCGTGCGCCAGCTCACCGGGCTGATGCGGCCCGACGCGGGCAGCGTGGAGATCCTCGGGCACGACATCGTGCGCCACCCGGAGCGGGCCGCGCGGATCCTCGCCTACCTGGGCCAGGAGTCCAGCGCCCTGGACGAGCTGACCGTGTCGCTCGCCGCCGAGACCACCGGACGGCTGCGCGGTCTGGAAGTGCGCCGGGCCCGCGCCGAGCGGGACGCGGTACTGGAGGAACTGGGCCTGACCGGGCTCGCCGGCCGCCCGCTCAAGAAGCTCTCCGGCGGCCAGCGCCGCCTGGCCTGCTTCGCCGCCGCGCTGGTGGGGGAGCGCCCGCTGCTCGTGCTGGACGAGCCGACCACCGGCATGGACCCGGTGGCCCGGCGCGCGGTCTGGTCGGCCGTCGACCGGCGGCGCGCCGAGCACGGCACCACCGTCCTGCTCGTCACCCACAACGTCATCGAGGCCGAGACCGTCCTCGACCGGGTCGCCGTCCTCGACCGGGGCCGCGTGATCGCCTGCGACACGCCCTCCGGACTCAAGGAGGGCGTCGCCGGGGAGGTCCGCGTCGACCTGGTGTGGCGCGAGAGCGCACCGCTGCACGTCCCCGAGGTCGCCGCCCTGCGCGATCGTGCCGCCGAGTCGGGACGCCGCTGGACGCTGCGGCTCGCCCCCGAGGAGGCCCGCGCGGTCGTCGCCACCGTCACCGGCGGCGCCGCCTTCGCCGCCCTGGACGACTTCACCCTGGCCACGCCCAGCCTGGAGGACGTGTACCTGGCGCTGGGCGGCGCCGCGCGACAGGGGCTGGTGAGGGCGTGAGCACACGAGCGGTGAGAACACCGGCGGCGGCATCCGTACCCGTCGAGGTGGACGTACCCGTTCGGGCGAAGGTTCCGGACGGCTCCAGCGAGAACGACCCTAACGAAGGGGAGCAGCACGACGTGAGTGCCGTACCCGCCGATGCCCTGCACGGGGCTGCCCCGGCGGCCGAGGGGCGGCACGCTGCCGGGCCGGCCGGCCTGGGGCCCAGGGTGCGGCTGTGGCCCTCCCTGGTGGCCGTGTACCGGGCGCAGCTCTCCCGGGCCCGGGTCGCGCGCATCCCGCTGCTGTTCGTGGCGACCTTCCAGTCGATCGGCATCATGATCCTGATGCGCGGCGTCGTGGACGGCGGCGGCGAGGCGCGGGCCGTGGTCGCCGGGTCGGCCGTGCTCGTCGTGGCCTTCGTCGCGCTCAACCTCCTCGCCCAGTACTTCGGGCAACTGCGCGCCAGCGGCGGGCTCGACCACTACGCGACGCTGCCGGTGCCGCCCGCCGCGGTGGTGCTGGGCGCGGCGGGTGCGTACGCGTCCTTCACCGCGCCCGGGACCGTGGTGACGGCGGTCGTCGGCTGCCTGTTGTTCGGGCTGCCGATGACCCACCTGTGGGTGCTGCTGGCCGTGATCCCGCTGGCCGGAGCCGCGCTCGCCGGACTGGGCGCGGCGCTCGGCCTGCTCGCGCCGCGGCCCGAGCTCGCGACGCTGCTGGGCCAGCTCGGCATGTCCGCGGCCCTGCTGCTCGGCGTGCTGCCGCCCGAACGGATGCCGCAGGTGGTGCGCCTGGCCCGGGACCTGCTGCCGTCCACGTACGGTGTGGAGGCATTCGCCCGCACGTTCGGCGGACGGCCCGACTGGGGGTACGTCCTCGGCGACCTCGCGGTGTGCGCCGTGGTCGGGGTGATCTCGCTGGCCGTGGCCACCTGGGCGTACCGCCGGGCCGCCGTCCGGTGACGCGCCGCACGGGCGGGTTTGGCACGATGGCACGGTGACCGCACCCTTGAGCCCGCCACCGCCGCCGAACGAACACTCGCCGTACCCGGGCGGGGCGGTGCCGCCGCCCGCCGGTGCGTACGCCCCTCACGGTGACCCCCATGGCGAACAGGACGGCCCCGGGATGTTGAAGGAAGTGCGGCAGGCCGTCGTGACCGCGGTGGTGGTCGCGCTCTTCGGTGCGCTGCTCGGCGTGCTGTGGTGGAAGCTGGCGCCGAGCGTGCCGCTGGTGGGTGACGCGGCCGCCGGCAGTTGGGTCGTCTACCTCAAGGACTCCGAGGGCGAGCAGGCGATCGGCGTCGACGGAACGTTCACGCTGCTGGCACTGGCGTTCGGTGCGGTGAGCGCGGTCGTGGTCTTCCTGCTGCGGCGGCGCGGGGGTGTGCCGCTGGTCGTGGCCCTCGGCGCCGGGGGGCTGCTGGGGTCGCTGGTGGCGTGGCGGCTCGGGGTGTGGCTCGGGCCGACGCAGGACGTGATCGCCCACGCCAAGGAGGTGGGCAAGGGGGTCACGTTCTCCGCGCCGCTGAAGCTGGGGGCGAAGGGGGTGCTGCTGGCGTGGCCGTTCGCGGCGCTGGTGGTGCATCTGGGGCTGACGGGGCTGTTCGGGCCGCGGGACCCGGAGCCGGATCCCTGGCCGGGGCCGACGGCGGCGCCGACGCCGGGGCAGTATCCGCCGGGGCCGGGGCCGGGGCCGGGGCCGTACGGGGGCGGGGGCAAGTAGGTCTGGCCCGGTGCGCCCGCCCGTGCCCGCCGCCCCTCACGCACGGGTGTCCGTGGCTACGGGCGGGAGACGGGGGCCAGGGTTGCGTCGGTGAGCGTGACGAGGTCGTCGGGGGAGAGTTCCACCTCCAGGCCGCGGCGGCCCGCCGAGACGCAGATCGTGGGGTGGGCCGTGGCCGAGGCGTCCAGGACCGTCGCGAGCCGTTTGCGCTGGCCCAGCGGGGAGATGCCGCCCCGCACGTAGCCCGTGGTGCGCTCCGCGAGGGCCGGGTCGGCCATCGCGGAGCGCTTGCCGCCGACCGCGGCCGCCAGCGCCTTGAGGTCGAGCCGGCCCGCCACCGGCACCACCGCGACCGTCAGCGCGCCGTCGACCTCCGCCACCAGCGTCTTGAACACCCGCTGCGGGGAGACGCCCATCGCCTCGGCCGCCTCCTCGCCGTAGGACGGGTGGGCCGGGTCGTGCTCGTAGGCGTGGACCGTGTGCGTCACCCCGGCCGCCGTGAGGGCCACCGTCGCGGGGGTGCCCCCGGACTGCTCCTTCTTGTTCGCCTTGCTCGGCTTCTTCGCCATGCGGGCCAGTACCTCAGTTGAGACTCGTCGGGCCGCGCGTCAGGTCCGACGCCGGCAGGGACGGCAGCGTACGGATGATGGAGGTCTCGGAGCGAAGGAGTTTCAGCTCGTCCCGCAGCCGCGAGGCGGTGTCCGGGGACTGGAGCAGGCGCTGCTTCGTCGGCGTGTCCAGCACCATCGCGGCGGCGACCAGGTAGGAGACCACCCCAGGTTCGTCCGGCAGGTCGGAGCCGGTCGCCAGCGACCGCTCACGGGCCCCCGCCAGCCGCTTCTGGTACTGCCGGAAGGACCGCAGCACCCCCTCGGCCAGGGCACCCGCCTCGTCGCCCGGCTCCTCGGGCAGCGGCTCCAGCTCGCCGGTCAGGAAGGGGCCCGAGGCGTCCACGGAGGTCAGGCGCACCCGGCTGGTGCCGGTCGCGAGGATCTCGAAGGTGCCGTCGGCCCGCTCGCGGATCGTCGCGGCGTCCGCGACGCAGCCCACCTTGTGGAACGCCCTGAGCGGGTCGGCCCCGAAGCCGGCCGTGGGCCCGTGCTCGACGGCCGCCGTCGGGTCCGGCAGGCCGGGGGCGGTCCGGGCGACCTCGTGGCCGTCGCGGATCGCCACGACGGCGAACCGGCGTGGTTCGTCCTCCGGGGTCTTCAGCAGCTCGCGCATCATGGCGCGGTAGCGCTCCTCGAAGACGCTGAGCGGAAGCACCAGCCCCGGGAACAGGACCGAGTTCAGGGGGAAGAGGGGGAGCCGGACGGTGGTCACGACGCAGAAGCCTAATGGGCGCCCGCTCCCAGGTGCGCACGGACGTCCGCGCGCACCTGGAGGAAACGGCCGAGCGGGTCGGGCTCGCCGGTGTCCCGGTCCCACGGGAAGGACGTCACGTACGGGCCGGTCAGCCGCAGTTGCTCCGCGGCGTCCCGGTGGCGTCCCAGGCGTACGAGGACGTAGACGAGCAGGTTCCGCAGCTCCGCCGCCCAGGGATCGGCCGGCGGGTGGGCGGCCGACAGGTCGGCCGCGCGGTCGGCCGCGGCGTCCAGGCGGGGGCGGTGGGCGCGTACGGCGGTGCCGGGGGCCGTCAGACAGGAGAAGGCCGCGCGCAGGGGCAGGGCCCGTACGAGCGCGTCCTCGGGGGCGTCCTGGGCGGCCGTCTCCGCGAAGTCCAGGCACTCGCCGTGGGCGCCGGGCGAGGTGTCGGCCAGGTACTCCAGGGCGGCGACGTGGCTGCCGTAGTGGTGCGGGGAGCGGCGCACCGCCTGTTCCCACAGCCGCTCGAACTCGGTGTGCGCGGCGCCCGCGCCCCGGGCCGCGTCCAGCGCGGTCCGCCACGGCACCGGGTCGGCGGGGCCGGCCCCCTCGGCTGCGGCGACGACGGCGGGGACGACCTGGCGCAGGAGTTCGGCGCGGGCCGGTGAGTCCCAGCGCCGCTGTACCGCCAGCCGGGCCGCCACCAGCAGGGCGTCGGGGTCGTCCGGGGCGGTGGCGCGCCAGGCGTCGAGCCACTCGGAGCGGGAGCGGGCGAAGGCGGCGAGCCGGGTCGCGTAGCGGTCGCGGTGGTCCCACTCGGCGTGCTCACGGGTACCGGCGAGGAGAGCGGCCGCGGGGCCGTGCTCACCGCGGGCCGCGGCGACGAGGGCGGGGGCGAGGCGGTCGTCGGGGGCGTCGAGGAGCACGTCGTCGTCGGAGGCGGGCCGTGGGGACCGGGGGCGGGCCCGGGCGGCCGCGGCCCGCAGGAACGCGCGCAGCATGGCCAGTACGACGGCCGAGGGTCCGGGATGGTTGTGCGGCCCGGCCCCGGCTTGCGCCGGCCGGGTTCCCGCCGGGCTCCCGTCCGTGCCGGCGGGGTCCGCGGGCGGGCGGGGGTGCCTGCCGCGGTGGTCAGTTCCTGCGGAGCAGGCGGGTCGCGCCGGCCGCCACCGTCGTCGCCAGGACCCAGCCCAGCAGGACCAGGGCCGTCGACAGCCACTGCCAGCCGTCGTGGAGCTGCCAGAAGCCCACCTGGCCCAGGTCGATCACCGGCAGGAGCAGGTCCAGGGCGTAGAGCGACGGGTTCCACTGCGGGTGTTCGCCGCCCTGCGGCGCGGGCGGGTCCGCGCGGGCGAAGGCGAGCGAGCCGGCCGCCCACAGCACCGCCATCCACACCGCCGCCCGGCCCGGCCGGTAGCCGTAGGCGACCGTCCAGTCCTGTGCGTACCCCACCAGCTTCGCGGCGAGGGGCAGGCTCTCGCGCCGCCTCCGGTGCTTGGCGAGCAGCACCTCGCGGGCGTCCTCGTCCTCGCCGCCGGCCCGCAGCACGGCGGCGAGCCGCTCGTACGGCTCCGGGTGGTACTCGGCGGTCGCGGCGCCCACCCAGCGCAGCCGCTTCGCCAGCGGGAACGGCCCGCGCGGCACCAGGTTCTCGTAGGCGAAGCCGCCCATGTGCAGCCGCCCGGGGCCCGGCCAACTGTCCGCCCGGTCCATCAGGTTGACCACCCGGGCCCCCGACAGCACCACCCGCCCGCGCGCCGGACGCTCGCCCAGGAAGCGCAGTTCGGGAGTCTGCACCCGGCGCAGCGACAGCTCCTGGTCGTCGGTGAACGTGAACCGCGCGTGCTCCAGGTCCAGGGCGTCGCCGAACCGCCCGTCGTCGAGGCGCACCCCGCCCTCGCACTCGAAGCGCTGGATGCGGGTGCCCTGCGCGGGCGTGGTGCCGCGCAGCAGCGGGCTGCCCAGCCCCGCCGGGGTCAGGTACAGCGTGCGCTCCACCGTGAGCTGCGGGGCGTTCAGCGCGTGCCGCGTGTACGGGTTGAGGAGCCGGGCCCCGCGCAGGCTCAGCGACACGCCGACCTGGGCGCTGCGCAGACTCACCTCGCCGTGCGACTCCAGCATCTCGGCCTGGAGGTCCTGCCCGACCGTCATCCCGTCCGCGGCGATCGAACGCCCGCTGCGGTCCCGGTGCACGACCGCCTGGTTGAGCAGCAGGTCGGTGCCTATCTGCGCGTCCGTGAGCCGGATGCCGCCCGGGAAGCGGGAGCGCGGCAGGTGCAGGTCGCCCTCGGTGTGCAGCCGGGCCGCCTCCAGGCGCGGCACCGCGCAGTCCACCAGCCGCACCGTCGTGAACCGGGCCTCCGGCAGCAGCACCTCCCGGTCGAAGCGGCAGCGCCGCAGCTCCACGTACGGCACCACCGTGCCGCCCGCCAGGTCCATCGTGTCGCTGATCCGCACGCCCACGAGCTGCAGCGAGGACACCCGGCCCGCGAGCGCCGGCGGACCGTCGAGGAGCAGCCAGCACACGATGCGCGCCCGCACCGTGCGCTCCGGTCCCCACGGGCGCATGCCGTGCGGGTCGTCGACGAGCGCGTCGCCGCTGCTCAGGTCGTACACACTGCCGTTGCGGAAGGCCTGCCACATGCCGGTCTCGGCGATGGTCAGGTCGTCCGGAAGCGCTCCGTCACGATGGCCGGTCCCCTCGGTCACGGTGGTTCACTCCCTCCCCGTCTACTCGCCGGTCGCTCACCCTTCGTACAACCGTTCATGCCCACTGCGTGACCTTCCGAACACTCAAAGTGAGCACGGATCGCGCGAGTTCACCGTGGGCGGTGCGGTCCGTCGCGTTGCGTATCAGCCACTGATACGCGCGGACCGTGCCGGACGCGGGTCTGAGAGAATTGGTTCCGTGATCTCCCGAATCGATCTGCGCGGCGACGCCCTCCCCGAGGGCCCCGCCCTGCGCGACCTGCTGCCCCGAGCCGACTTCGACGTCTCGGCCGCCCTGGAGAAGGTGCGTCCGATCTGCGAGGCCGTGCGTCATCGCGGGGACGCGGCGCTGATCGACTTCACCGAGCAGTTCGACGGCGTCCGGCTGGAACAGGTGCGTGTCCCGGCCGAGGAGCTGACCCGCGCGCTGGAGGGCCTCGACCCGGCCGTGCGCGCCGCGCTCGAGGAGTCCGTCCGCCGTGCCCGCCTCGTCCACCGCGAGCAGCGCCGCACCACGCACACCACGCAGGTCGTGCCCGGCGGGTCGGTCACCGAGAAGTGGGTGCCGGTCGAGCGGGTCGGGCTCTACGTGCCCGGCGGCCGCTCGGTCTACCCGTCGTCCGTGGTCATGAACGTGGTGCCCGCACAGGAGGCCGGTGTCGGCTCGATCGCGCTCGCCTCGCCCGCGCAGGCCGAGTTCGGCGGCATCCCGCACCCCACCATCCTGGCCGCCTGCGCCCTGCTCGGCGTCGACGAGGTGTACGCGGCCGGCGGCGCCACCGCCGTCGCGATGTTCGCCTACGGCACGGAGTCCTGTCCGCCCGCCAACATGGTCACCGGCCCCGGCAACATCTGGGTCGCCGCCGCCAAGCGCTTCTTCACCGGGAAGATCGGCATCGACGCCGAGGCCGGCCCGACCGAGATCGCCGTCCTGGCGGACTCGACCGCCGACCCGGTGCACGTCGCCTCCGACCTGATCAGCCAGGCCGAGCACGACCCGCTGGCCGCCGCCGTCCTGGTCACCGACTCCGCGGAGCTGGCGGACGCGGTGGAGAAGGAGCTGCACCCGCAGGTCGAGGCCACCCGGCACGTCGAGGACCGGATCCGTCCGGCGCTGGCCGGCCGCCAGTCCGCGATCGTCCTCGTCGACGGCCTGGACGAGGGGCTGCGCGTGGTCGACGCCTACGGCGCGGAGCACCTGGAGATCCAGACCGCCGACGCCGCCGCCGTCGCCGACCGGGTCAGGAACGCGGGCGCGATCTTCGTCGGCCCCTGGGCGCCCGTCTCGCTCGGCGACTACGCGGCCGGGTCCAACCACGTCCTGCCCACCGGCGGCTGCGCCTGCCACTCCTCGGGCCTGTCCGTGCAGTCCTTCCTGCGCGGCATCCACATCGTCGACTACACGCGCGACGCGCTCGCCGAGGTCGCGCGGCACGTCGTGACGCTGGCCGAGGCGGAGGACCTGCCCGCGCACGGCGCGGCGATCAAGGCGAGGTTCGAGTGGAAGGTCCCGGAAAGCAAGTGACGTTCGGCATCGACGATCTCCCCGTACGGGACGAGCTGCGCGGCAAGTCCCCCTACGGCGCTCCCCAACTGGACGTGCCGGTACGGCTGAACACCAACGAGAACCCCTACCCGCTGCCCGAGGCACTGGTCGAGCGGATCGCCGAGCGCGTCCGCGAGGCCGCCCGCGGCCTCAACCGCTACCCCGACCGGGACGCGGTCGAGCTGCGCACGAGGCTCGCCGCGTACCTGACCGACACCTCCGGGCACCCGCTGGACGTCGGCAACGTCTGGGCGGCCAACGGCTCCAACGAGGTCATCCAGCAACTGCTGCAGACCTTCGGCGGCCCCGGCCGCACCGCGATCGGCTTCGAGCCGTCGTACTCGATGCACGGGCTCATCGCGCGCGGCACCGGCACCGAATGGATCTCCGGGCCGCGCCACGAGGACTTCACCATCGACGTGGCCGCCGCCGAGCGGGCCGTCGCGGAGCACCGCCCGGACGTCGTCTTCGTCACCACCCCCAACAACCCGACCGGCAACGCGGTCCCGCCCGAGACGGTCCTCGCCCTGCACGACGCGGCCCAGGCGGCGAAGCCGTCCATGGTCGTGGTCGACGAGGCGTACATCGAGTTCAGCCACGGCGCCTCGCTGCTGCCGCTGCTGGACGGGCGGCCGAACCTGGTGATCTCCCGCACGATGTCGAAGGCGTTCGGCGCGGCGGGCCTGCGCCTGGGCTACCTGGCCGCGCACCCGGCCGTCGTCGACGCCGTCCAGCTCGTACGGCTGCCGTACCACCTGTCGGCCGTGACCCAGGCGACGGCGCTGGCCGCCCTGGAGTACACGGACACGCTGCTGAAGTACGTCGAGCAGCTCAAGGCCGAGCGGGACCGGCTCGTCGCCGAACTGCGGGCCATCGGCTACGAGGTGACCGAGTCCGACGCCAACTTCGTCCAGTTCGGGCGGTTCGCGGACGCCCACGCCGCCTGGCGGAAGATCCTCGACCGGGGCGTCCTGGTCCGGGACAACGGCGTACCGGGATGGCTGCGGGTCAGCGCCGGCACCCCGGAGGAGAACGACGCGTTCCTCGACGCGGTACGTGAAGTCAAGAAGGAGCAGAACACATGAGCCGCGTGGGACGCGTGGAGCGCACGACCAAGGAGACCTCGGTCCTCGTCGAGATCGACCTCGACGGCACCGGCAAGACCGACATCGCCACCGGCGTCGGCTTCTACGACCACATGCTCGACCAGCTCGGCCGGCACGGTCTGTTCGACCTGACCGTGAAGACCGACGGCGACCTGCACATCGACTCCCACCACACCATCGAGGACACCGCCCTCGCGCTGGGCGCCGCCTTCAAGCAGGCCCTCGGCGACAAGGTGGGCATCTACCGCTTCGGCAACTGCACGGTCCCGCTGGACGAGTCCCTCGCCCAGGTCACCGTCGACCTCTCCGGCCGCCCCTACCTCGTGCACACCGAGCCCGAGAACATGGCGCCGATGATCGGCGCGTACGACGTGACGATGACCCGGCACATCCTGGAGTCCTTCGTCGCCCAGGCCCAGATCGCCCTGCACGTGCACGTGCCCTACGGCCGCAACGCGCACCACATCGTGGAGTGCCAGTTCAAGGCGCTGGCGAGGGCCCTGCGCTACGCATCGGAGCGCGACCCCCGCGCGGCCGGCATCCTGCCTTCCACGAAGGGCGCGCTGTAACCCATGAACGGTACGTCCACCGCACTGATCGTCGTCGGCCTCTTCCTGGCCGGCGGCATCTACTCCTTCGCCAAGCAGCAGATGCCCAGGGGCCTGATCGTGCTGCTCTCCATCGGCGCCGGCATGTGTCTGCTCGCGGGCGTCCTGAGGCTGGAGGTGTGGAGTTGACCGCGGCCCCCGCCAAGAGCGTCGTCGTCTTCGACTACGGCTTCGGCAACGTCCGCTCCGCCGAGCGCGCCCTCGCGCGCGCGGGCGCCGACGTGGAGATCACCTGCGACTACGACAAGGCGATGAACGCCGACGGACTGCTCGTCCCCGGCGTCGGCGCCTTCGCCGCCTGCATGGACGGCCTCAAGGCCGCCCGCGGCGACTGGATCGTCGACCGCCGGCTGTCGGGCGGGCGCCCGGTGATGGGCATCTGCGTCGGCATGCAGATCCTCTTCTCGCGCGGCATCGAGCACGGCGTGACGGCCGAGGGCCTGGACGAGTGGCCCGGCACGGTCGGACCGCTCCAGGCCGACGTCGTGCCGCACATGGGCTGGAACACGGTCGAGGCACCGGCCGGCTCCCAGCTCTTCGCCGGCCTGGACGCCGACGCCCGCTTCTACTTCGTGCACTCCTACGCCGTCCACGAGTGGACCCAGGAGGCGCACAACCCGCTGCTCGCCGCGCCCCGGGTCACCTGGTCCACGCACGGCGAGCCCTTCGTGGCCGCCGTGGAGAACGGCGCGCTGTGGGCCACCCAGTTCCACCCCGAGAAGTCCGGCGACGCCGGAGCCCAGCTCCTCACCAACTGGATCGAGACCCTGTAGAGATGAGCAAGCTCGAACTCCTTCCCGCCGTCGACGTCCGCGACGGCCAGGCCGTCCGCCTCGTGCACGGCGAGTCCGGCACCGAGACCTCCTACGGCTCGCCGCTGGAGGCCGCGCTCGCCTGGCAGCGCTCCGGCGCCGAGTGGCTGCACCTGGTCGACCTGGACGCCGCGTTCGGCACCGGCGACAACCGCGCGCTGATCGCCGAGGTCGCGAAGGCCATGGACATCAAGGTGGAGCTGTCCGGCGGCATCCGCGACGACGACACCCTCGCCGCCGCCCTCGCCACCGGCTGCACCCGGGTGAACCTCGGCACCGCCGCGCTGGAGACCCCCGAGTGGGTCGCCAAGGTCATCGCCGAGCACGGCGACAAGATCGCGGTCGGCCTCGACGTACGGGGCACCACGCTCCGGGGCCGCGGCTGGACCCGCGACGGCGGCGACCTCTACGAGACGCTGGACCGCCTGAACCGGGAGGGCTGCGCGCGGTACGTCGTCACCGACATCGCCAAGGACGGCACCCTCCAGGGCCCCAACCTGGAGCTGCTGAAGAACGTGTGCGCGGCCACCGACCGCCCGGTCGTGGCCTCCGGCGGCGTGTCGTCCCTGGACGACCTCCGCGCGATCGCCGGGCTCGTCCCGGCCGGTGTCGAGGGGGCCATCGTCGGGAAGGCCCTCTACGCGAAGGCGTTCACCCTGGAAGAGGCCCTGGAGGCTACGTCGTGAAATTGGACTCGGTGTCATGACGTCCGAAGCCGTACGGCGCGTGCAGAGCGGAAGTCCCTGGGAGGAGTCCTTCGGTTTCGCACGGGCCGTGGCGGCCGGGGACCGGGTCGTCGTGGCGGGCACCACCGCCTTCAGGGGCGAGGTGCTCTACGGCGAGGGCGACCCGTACGAGCAGGCCAAGGTGGCCTTCGGCACCGCGGTCGAGGCGATCGGCGAGTTCGGACTCGGCATCGAGTCCGTCGTCCGGACCCGTGTGTACCTGGCCCACACCCGCGACGTCGACGAGGTGGGCCGTGCCCACAAGGAACTGTTCGACTCCGTGCGCCCGGCCACGACCCTGCTGGTCGTGGAGGGTTTCGTCGACTCGCGGGTGCTGGTGTCGGTCGAAGTGGAAGCGTATAGAGGAGCCGTGGATTCATGACCCTGGCGGTCCGAGTCATCCCCTGCCTGGACGTGGACGACGGGCGGGTCGTCAAGGGCGTCAACTTCCAGAACCTGCGCGACGCGGGCGATCCCGTCGAGATGGCCAAGGTGTACGACGCCGAGGGCGCCGACGAGCTGACGTTCCTGGACATCACCGCCTCGTCGGGCAACCGCGAGACGACCTACGACGTGGTGCGCCGCACCGCCGAGCAGGTGTTCATCCCGCTCACCGTCGGCGGCGGGGTGCGCACCGCCGAGGACGTCGACAGGCTGCTGCGGGCCGGTGCCGACAAGGTGGGCGTGAACACGGCCGCCATCGCCCGCCCCGACCTGATCCGCGAGATCGCCGAGCGGTTCGGCCGGCAGGTCCTGGTCCTGTCGGTCGACGCGCGCCGCACCGAGGCGGGCACCTTCGAGGTGACCACCCACGGCGGCCGGCGCGGCACCGGCATCGACGCGGTGGAGTGGGCGCACCGGGCCGCCGAGCTGGGCGCGGGGGAGATCCTGCTCAACTCGATGGACGCGGACGGCACGAAGGACGGCTACGACCTGGAGATGCTGGCGGCCGTCCGCAAGCACGTGAGCGTCCCCGTGATCGCCTCGGGGGGCGCGGGCAGCCTCGCCCACTTCGCCCCGGCGGTCGAGGCGGGCGCGGACGCGGTCCTGGCGGCGTCGGTCTTCCACTTCGGGGACCTGCGGATCGGCGAGGTGAAGGCCGCCCTGCGGGAGGCGGGCCACCCGGTCCGGTAGCGACAGGCCGAGATGCGAAAGGAAAGTTGCGCAACATCTATTGCGCAACTTTTCTTTCGTAATCTAGCCTGGCCGCATGCCGAGTCAGGAGAACCACCCCGTCACCGACCTGGGCACCCTCAAGGCCCTCGCCCACCCGCTGCGCATGCGGCTCTACCGGGGCCTGTGCGTCGCGCGCACGGCGACCGCCTCCCAGCTCGCCGAGCAGGTCGACGAGGCCGTCTCCCTGGTCAGTTACCACCTGCGCAAGCTGGCCGAGCACGGGCTGGTCGAGCAGGCCGAACCCCAGAGCGCGGACGGCAGGGAGCGGTGGTGGCAGCCGTCCTCGGACGTGGTCACCATCCGCGACGAGCACTTCCGCGACGCCCCCGAGCGGGCCGCCGCCCACCTCGCCGCCACCCGCCTCTTCCACGACCAGCGCGCCGAGATGTACCGCCGCTACCTCGACGAACGCCCTACCTGGGGCCCCGAGTGGAACTCCGTCGCCCCCGACAACGAGTCACTGCTGCGCCTGACCCCCGCCGACCTGAAGGAACTGGGCGAGGAACTGCTCGCCCTGGCGCGGAAGTACGACGAGCGCGGCCGGGCCGCCGAGGCCGCCGGCGACACCGAGGGGCGCGAGAACGTCGCGCTGCACGTCTACGGGTTCCCGTTCCGTGTCTGAGGCGACCACGTCCGTGCCGGGCGTACCGACACCCGCCGCCTCCGTGCCCGCCCACCGCGACGGCAACGTCCTTCGCTGGGTCGCCGCCTACACCACCTCCATGGTCGGCGACATGGTCTTCTACCTCGCGCTGTCCTGGGCCGCCGTGCAGAACGGCACCCCCGCGCAGGCCGGTCTCGTCACCGCCGTCAGCGCCGTGCCCCGTGCCCTGCTCATGCTCGGCGGGGGAGTGGTGGCCGACCGGCTCGGGCCGCGCCGGGTCGTCATCGGCAGCGACGCCGTACGGTGCGGCGCGGTCCTCGCCGTCGCCGCCCTGCTGTTCGCGACCGACCCCGGCCTGTGGCTCCTCGCCCTGCTCGCCCTCGTCTTCGGCACCGTCGACGCCGTGTTCATGCCGGCCGTGGGCGCCCTGCCGGCGCGGATCACCGGCCGGGACCAGCTCGCCCGCGTCCAGGGCATGCGCGGCCTCGCCGTGCGCTTCGCCTCCGTCGTGGGCGCTCCGCTGGGCGGACTCGGCGTGGCGGTCGGCGGTGCGGCGGCCGCCTTCGCGTTCGCCGGGCTGCTGATCGCCGTGTCCGTGCCGCTGCTGGTCTCCGTCCGGATGCGGGACCTGCCGGCCGACGACGCGAGCACCGCGGGCGGGACCACCGCCTGGCGGGACCTGGTGGGCGGGCTCCGCTACGTCCGCCGGCACCGCGTCCTCGGCCCGCTCATGGTCGCCATCGCCCTCGGCGACCTCGGCTTCGTCGGCCCCCTCAACGTGGGCCTCACCCTGCTCGCGGACGAACGCGGCTGGGGCGCCTCCGGGATGGGCTGGGTGCTCGCGGGATTCGGCACGGGCGCCGCGGTCGCCGCCCTGCTGCTCACCGTACGGGGGCGCCTGCCGCGCGCCGGGTGCGTCGCCGCCGGTGCGATCATCCCCGGCGCGGCCGCGATCGCCGCCCTGGCCCAGGCGTCCGGCCTCCCCGCGGCCGTCGGCACCGCGCTGCTCATCGGCCTGCTCACGGGGCTCAGCGGCGCCATGTGCTCGGCCCTGCTGCAGACCCAGTCCGACCCCGCCTACCTGGGGCGCGTCACCGCCGTCGGCGGCATCGTCAGCCTCGGGATCGCGCCGCTGAGCATGCCGCTGTCCGCCGCCGCCATCGGGGTGTGGGGCACCGGCCCGGTCTTCGCCGTCAGCGGCGCGATCTGCGGCCTCGGCGGGGTCGTCGCCCTGTGCGCGCCGGGGGTGCGGCGGGCAGAGCTGCCGAAGTGAGCGGTGCCGGGTCAGATCCCGAGCCGCTTGGTCTCCCGCAGCCTGGCGATCGCGTCCTGCTCGCCCTCCAGCTCCACCTTCGCGGCGTCCTGCCTGCCGTACGCGAACAGCAGCAGCTCGGACGGCTCGCCCGTGGCCGTCACCACCGGCGTGCCCCGGTGCGCGACCGTCGTCTGGCCGTTGGGGCGGCGCAGCACCAGGCCCGTCGGGATGCCGCGGCCCATCAGGCGGGCGGCGCGCTCCAGGCGGGCCCACAGGGTGTCCTGGAAGACCGGGTCCAGCTCGCGCGGCGACCAGTCGGGCTGGGCACGGCGCACGTCCTCGGCGTGGACGTAGAACTCGACCGTGTTCGCCGCCTCGTCGACCTGCTTGAGCTGGAAGGGGGAGAAGCGCGGCGGACCCGTGCGGACGAGCTGGAGCAGCTCCTCGTACGGCTTCGCGCCGTACTCCTCCATCACCCGGTCGAGGCGGGACGCCAACGGCTTGATCAGGCTGCCCCCGGCGGCGTCCGGACGGCGCTCGCGCACCACCACGTGCGCGGCCAGGTCACGGGTCCGCCAGCCCTCGCACAGGGTCGGGGCGTCCGGGCCCGCCGTCTCCAACAGGTCGGCGAGCAGAAGTCGTTCACGCTTGGCGAAAGTCGACATGGAGTCAGCCTACGGCGCCCGGCCGGGTCCGCCCAATGGACATTCCCGGGGCGTGTCCGTCCCGCGCGGCACAATGGGCGCATGACCAGCAGCTCCCCCACCAGCGGCCCCGGGCGCCCCAGCCCGCTCGCCCCGGAGATCGCCGACCGCCTCAAGCGCGGCGCCGACGGCCTCGTGCCCGCCGTCGCCCAGCAGTACGACACGGGGGAGGTGCTGATGCTCGGCTGGATGGACGACGAGGCGCTGCACCGCACGCTGACGACCGGACGCTGCACCTACTGGTCCCGCAGCCGCCAGGAGTACTGGGTCAAGGGCGACACCTCCGGACACGTCCAGTGGGTGAAGTCGGTGGCCCTGGACTGCGACGCCGACACCGTGCTCGTCAAGGTCGACCAGGTCGGCGCCGCCTGCCACACCGGCGCCCGTACCTGCTTCGACGCCGACGTGCTGCTCGCGGAGGATCCCGCCGCCCCCGCCGCCCCCGGCACGGATCAGTAGGGTCTGCCGCCATGGACGTCACCCACGACATGGACCTCGACACCTTCCGCAAGCTGGCCGCCGACCGCCGGGTCATCCCGGTCGGCCGCAAGCTCCTCGCCGACGGCGACACCCCCGTGGCCCTGTACCGCAAGCTCGCCGCGGAGCGCCCCGGCACGTTCCTGCTGGAGTCCGCCGAGAACGGCAGGTCCTGGTCCCGGTACTCCTTCGTCGGCGTCCGCAGTGCCGCCACCCTCACCGAGAAGGACGGGCAGGCCCACTGGCAGGGCACCCCGCCCGTCGGCGTCCCCACCGGCGGCGACCCGCTCGCCGCGCTGCGCGCCACCGTCGAGGCCCTGCACACCCCGCGCGACCTCGCCGACGACCTCGGTCTGCCGCCCTTCACCGGCGGCATGGTCGGCTACCTCGGCTACGACATCGTGCGCCGCCTGGAGAAGGTCGGCCCCGGGGAGCGCGACGACCTGAAGCTGCCCGAGCTGACCATGCTGCTCACCAGCGACCTCGCCGTCATGGACCACTGGGAGGGCTCGGTCCTGCTGATCGCCAACGCGATCAACCACAACGACCTGGCCACCGGCGTCGACGAGGCCTACGCCGACGCGATCGCCCGCCTGGACGCCATGGAGTCCGACCTCACCCGCGCGGTCGCCCAGCCCCCGGCCGCGCTGCCGCCCTCCGAACTGCCCGAGTACACCGCGCTGTGGGGCGGCCCCGACTTCCAGGACGCCGTCGAGGACATCAAGGAGCGCATCCGCGCGGGCGAGGCCTTCCAGGTCGTCCCCTCCCAGCGCTTCGAGACGCCCTGCACGGCGAGCGCCCTGGACGTCTACCGGGTACTGCGGGCCACCAACCCCTCGCCCTACATGTACCTGCTCCGCCTCGACGGCTTCGACGTGGTCGGGTCGTCCCCCGAGGCGCTGGTCAAGGTCGAGGACGGGCGCGCGATGGTGCACCCCATCGCCGGCACCCGCCCGCGCGGCGCCACGCCGCAGGAGGACCAGGCACTCGCCGAGGAACTGCTCGCCGACCCCAAGGAACGCGCCGAGCACCTGATGCTCGTCGACCTCGGCCGCAACGACCTCGGACGCGTCTGCGAGCCCGGCTCCGTCGAGGTCGTCGACTTCATGTCCGTCGAGCGGTACTCGCACGTCATGCACATCGTCTCGACGGTCACCGGGCGGGTCGCCGCCGGCCGCACCGCCTTCGACGTCCTCACCGCCTGCTTCCCGGCCGGCACCCTCTCCGGCGCCCCCAAGCCGCGCGCCCTGCAGATCATCGACGAACTCGAACCCTCCCGTCGCGGCCTGTACGGCGGCTGCGTCGGCTACCTGGACTTCGCCGGCGACTCCGACACCGCCATCGCCATCCGCACGGCCCTGCTGCGCGACGGCACGGCCTACGTCCAGGCGGGCGCGGGAGTCGTCGCCGACTCCGACCCGGTCGCCGAGGACACCGAGTGCCGCAACAAGGCGGCGGCGGTGCTGCGGGCCGTGCACACGGCCAACCGGCTGGCGCGGTAGGGCCGCCCGGCGGGGGGAGTGGGGCGATTCTCACGTGGGGGAGAGGGAACCCCGGGTGACGGATCGCCCGGGGTCCGGGTGATAGTGGAGTACGTGACAGCCGTTCCTCACCCCCGTACCCCAGCCGCAGGACCCGCCCGGGCCGGCCGCCGGAGCCTCGCCGTCGCCCTGCTGTGCGGCGCGCTCGGCGCCGCCGTCGCCCTGCTCGCCACCCGGCAGGAATGGGCGGAGGGCACCGCGACCGTGGCCGGCGGCGCCTTCCCGCTGACCGCCAGGGGCAGCGACGTCACGGGCGTACCCGCGGCGCTCGCCATAGTCGGCCTCGCCGCGCTCGTCGCCGTCTTCGCCGTCCGGCGGGCCGGCCGCCTCGCCGTCGCCGCCGTGCTCGCGCTCAGCGGCGCGGGCACCGTCGCCGCCGCCCTGACCGGCGCCTCCGACGGCTCCGCCCTGGACGACCAGGCGGCCAAGGCGGCCGGCGACACCTCGGCCACCGTCGACGCGCTCTCCCACACCGCCTGGCCCTACGTGGCGGCCGTGGGCGGCGCCCTGCTCCTGCTGGCCGGGCTGCTCGCGCTGCGCTACGGCCGCCTGTGGCCCGCGATGTCCGGCCGCTACGAGCGCGACGGCACCCCGCGCCCGCGCCGCAGGCCCCAGACCGTCGACCCGGACCGCCCCGAGGACCTGTGGAAGGCCATCGACCGCGGCGAGGACCCCACCGGCGCCTGACCGCCGGCGGACCTGCGTTCACCCGCCGGAGCACCCCCGCTCACGGCGCGTGCCCCCGTGCGGGACAATGGGTGCGAGCGTCCTGCTCAGACATGGCACACAGCAACGAGGAGCAAGCAATGGCGGGCAGCAGCCACGGTCACACCCCGGCCGCCTGGACCGGTGTCATCATCGCCTTCATCGGTTTCTGCATCGCGGGCATGTTCATGGTGGCGGCCCAGCCGTGGGGCTTCTGGGCCGGCATGGCGGTCGTGCTCCTCGGCGGTGTCGTCGGCTACGTCATGAAGATGATGGGCCTCGGCCAGCCGAAGCAGAACCACTCCGTGCACCAGGTCTCCGGCGAGCGAGCGCAGGCCGGCGCCAAGGGCTGACGCGGCCCCGGACCTCCCGAGGGGCGGACCGGCACACGGGTGCCGGAACCGCCCCTCGTGTGCGTGCGGGAGCCGCCGGGGGCAGAATGCGGGCGTGGACGTCGAGAGCGGAAAACCCGGCCGGACCGGCGGCACCACCCGGTTCCGCGGCACGGCCCTGCGGCTGGCCGTCCCCGCCGGGGTGCTCGCCGCCGTCGCCGGTGCCTTCGCCTACGTGGGCAGCGTCGACCCCTACGAGCCCGGCCACTACCCCGTCTGCCCCCTGCTGCGCCTCACGGGCGTCTACTGCCCCGGGTGCGGCGGCCTGCGCAGCGCCCACGCCTTCGTGCACGGCGACCTGACGGCCGCCCTGCACGCCAACGCGCCCGCCGTCCTCGCCTACCTGGGCTTCGCCGTCCTGTGGACCGTCTGGGTGGTCCGCGCCGCCCGGGGCCGCCCCGTGCGGGTCGACCTCGGGCCGGTCCACCTGTGGACGCTGGGGACGTTGCTGCTGGTCTTCACGGTGGTCCGCAACCTGCCCTTCGGGGGCTGGCTCCTGCCGTGACCGCCGTGAAACGTCCAGGTGGCGGGAGCGTGATCGGGTGGATTCGGGGCCGGTGCCCGGCTGCGGATACCATCACAGTGACCACACGTTTTGCCGTCTGAAAGGGGGCCGCTCGCGTGAGTGTGCTCGACGAGATCATCGACGGAGTCCGTGCCGACCTCGCGGAGCGGCAGGCGCGCGTCGGCCTCGACGAGCTCAAGGAGCGCGCGGCCAAGGCCCGTCCCGCCCAGGACGGCGTCGCCGCGCTGCGCGGTGACGGCGTCAAGGTCATCTGCGAGGTCAAGCGCTCCAGCCCGTCCAAGGGCGCGCTCGCGGCCATCGCCGACCCGGCCGGACTCGCCGCCGACTACGAGGCGGGCGGCGCCGCCGTCATCTCCGTCCTCACCGAGCAGCGCCGCTTCGGCGGCTCGCTCGCCGACCTGGACTCGGTCCGGGCCCGGGTGGACATCCCCGTACTGCGCAAGGACTTCATCGTCACCTCGTACCAGCTGTGGGAGGCCCGCGCGCACGGCGCCGACCTCGCGCTGCTGATCGTCGCGGCCCTCGAACAGCCGGCCCTCGAGTCGCTGATCGAGCGGGCCGAGTCCATCGGACTCACCCCGCTCGTCGAGGTGCACGACGAGGACGAGGTCGAGCGCGCGGTGGACGCCGGCGCCAGGGTCATCGGCGTCAACGCGCGCAACCTGAAGACGCTCGAGGTCGACCGCGGCACGTTCGAGCGGGTCGCCCCGGAGATCCCCGCGCACATCGTCAAGGTCGCCGAGTCCGGCGTCCGCGGCCCGCACGACCTCATCGCCTACGCCAACGAGGGCGCCGACGCCGTCCTGGTCGGCGAGTCCCTGGTCACCGGCCGCGACCCGAAGACGGCGGTCTCCGACCTGGTGGCGGCCGGCGAACACCCGGCACTCCGCCACGGCCGGGGCTGACCCGCCGGTAGGCTGACCCCGATGACCCCCGTCCTCACTCCGGCCCCCCGGGACCCGTACGCCCGCCTCGCGCGCGGCTGCCGGCCCCGGGGCTGCCGCGCGCCCGCACGCAGGGTGCACGGCCGCCGCGTGCGGTACGTCATCGGGGACGAACCCGGACAGGTGAACGGCATGCGATGGCTCGGGCGCCCCGCAAGGGGCGCGGGGCTGTATTGAACCTGCGACTCCGTCGCGTGTCCGTGCGCGAGCAGCCACACACGGCCCGGAGCGGTCCGATCCACCCCGCCCCCACGGCGAATCTGCCAGAAACCAGATACTCACCGTGAGGTTCACGCATGCCCAGCAACTTCTTCATCCCCGACCCGGAGGGTCAAGTCCCCTCCGTCGAGGGCTACTTCGGCGCCTACGGGGGCAAGTTCATCCCCGAGGCCCTGGTCGCGGCGGTCGACGAGGTCGCCGTCGAGTACGACAAGGCGAAGTCCGACCCGGAGTTCGCCCGCGAGCTGGACGACCTCCTCGTCCACTACACGGGCCGTCCGTCCTCCCTCACCGAGGTGCCCCGCTTCGCGGAGCACGCGGGCGGAGCCCGGGTCTTCCTCAAGCGCGAGGACCTGAACCACACCGGTTCGCACAAGATCAACAACGTGCTCGGCCAGGCCCTGCTCACCAAGCGCATGGGCAAGACCCGCGTCATCGCCGAGACCGGCGCCGGGCAGCACGGCGTGGCCACGGCGACCGCCTGCGCCCTCTTCGGCCTCGACTGCACCATCTACATGGGCGAGATCGACACCCGCCGCCAGGCCCTCAACGTGGCCCGCATGCGCATGCTCGGCGCCGAGGTCATCGCCGTGAAGTCCGGCAGCCGCACGCTCAAGGACGCGATCAACGAGGCCTTCCGGGACTGGGTCGCCAACGTCGACCGCACCCACTACCTGTTCGGCACCGTCGCGGGCCCCCACCCCTTCCCGGCGATGGTCCGCGACTTCCACCGCGTCATCGGCGTCGAGGCCCGCCGCCAGCTCCTGGAGCAGGCCGGACGCCTGCCCGACGCCGCGATCGCCTGCGTCGGCGGCGGCTCCAACGCCATCGGCCTCTTCCACGCCTTCATCCCCGACGCCGGCGTCCGCCTCATCGGCTGCGAGCCCGCCGGGCACGGCGTCGCGACCGGCGAGCACGCGGCCACCCTGACCGCGGGCGAGCCCGGCATCCTGCACGGCTCCCGGTCCTACGTCCTCCAGGACGACGAGGGCCAGATCACCGAGCCGTACTCCATCTCGGCCGGCCTGGACTACCCCGGCATCGGCCCCGAGCACGCCTACCTCAAGGACTCCGGCCGCGGCGAGTACCGCGCGGTCACCGACGACGCCGCCATGCAGGCGCTGCGGCTGCTGTCGCGCACCGAGGGCATCATCCCGGCCATCGAGAGCGCCCACGCGCTGGCCGGCGCCCTGGAGGTCGGCAAGGAGCTGGGCGAGGACGGGCTGATCGTGGTCAACCTGTCCGGCCGCGGGGACAAGGACATGGACACCGCCGCCCGCTACTTCGGGCTCTACGACACCGACGCCCAGGTCGCCGAGGACGCCGCCGGCACCGCCGAGATCGAGGGGGACGCCAAGTGAGCGGGAACGTACGGCTGCTGAACGACACCCTCGCGGCGGCGAAGTCCGAGGGCCGCGCCGCGCTGATCGCCTACCTCCCGGCCGGGTTCCCGACCGTGGACGGCGGCATCGAGGCGATCAAGGCCGCGCTCGACGGCGGCGCCGACGTCGTCGAGGTGGGCCTGCCGCACAGCGACCCGGTGCTCGACGGCCCGGTGATCCAGACCGCCGACGACATCGCCCTGCGCGGCGGTGTGCGGATCGCCGACGTGATGCGCACGGTCCGCGAGGCGCACGGGGCCACCGGCAAGCCGATCCTCGTCATGACGTACTGGAACCCCATCGACCGCTACGGCGTGGAGCGCTTCACCGCCGAGCTGGCCGAGGCGGGCGGCGCCGGGTGCATCCTGCCCGACCTGCCGGTCCAGGAGTCGGCGCTGTGGCGGGAGCACGCGGACAAGCACGGGCTCGCCACGGTCTTCGTGGTCGCGCCCAGCAGCAAGGACGCGCGGCTCGCCGAGATCACCGCGGCCGGCAGCGGCTTCGTCTACGCCGCCTCCCTCATGGGCGTCACCGGCACCCGCGAGTCGGTCGGCGCGCAGGCCGAGGACCTGGTGCGGCGTACCCGCGCCACCACCGGCACCCCCGTCTGCGTCGGCCTCGGCGTCTCCAACGCCGCCCAGGCGGCCGAGGTGGCCGGCTTCGCCGACGGTGTGATCGTCGGCTCGGCCTTCGTCAAGCGGATGCTGGACGCGCCCGACGACGCGGCCGGCGTCGAGGGCGTCCGCGCGCTCGCCGCCGACCTGGCGAAGGGCGTGCGCGGACAGGCGTGAGGGTGGCCCGTATCCGCGGGGCGGGCCCATGACAGAGGTCCCTCGTACGGGTGGACCTGGGACCGGGGAGGCGCGCTGCGCCTCCCCGGTTCGTTCTGCGGGGTGTGAGCGAGAAGAACCGACAGGGAAAGCGCAGCGCCCGCGAGAAGATGGCGGCCGAGCGCGAGAAGCAGAGGTCCAGGGACAAGCGCCGCCGTGCGCTGATCGTCGGCGCGAGCGTGGTCTGCGTCCTCGGCCTCGCGGCGGTGATCGGCGTGATCGCCGCGAACGCGGGCAAGGACGACGGCAGCGAGTCGAGCGGTCCGGTCGTGGCGCCGTCCGGCGCGCAGGGCAAGGACGGCCTCGCCATCCCCGTCGGCAAGGAGAGCGCCAAGTCCAAGCTCACCGTCTGGGAGGACTTCCGCTGCCCGGCCTGCAAGGCCTTCGAGCTGGCGTACCGGGACACCGTCCACGAGCTGACCGCCGCCGGGCAGCTCAAGGTCGAGTACCACCTGGCCACGATCATCGACGGCAACATGGGCGGCACCGGCTCCCGCAAGGCGGCCAACGCCGCGGCCTGCGCCCAGGACGCCGGAAAGTTCCCCGCCTACCACGACGTGCTGTACGACAACCAGCCCCCGGAGACCGAGGACGCCTTCGCCGACGAGAGCAAGCTGCTCGGCCTGGCGGGCAAGGTCGACGGCCTCGACACCGCCCCCTTCCAGGAGTGCGTGAAGAACGGCAGGCACAACAGCTGGGTGGAGAAGTCCAACAAGGCATTCCAGGGGGGCGGCTTCAGCGGGACCCCGACGGTGCTCCTGGACGGCAAGAACATCTACCAGGACCGCTCCATGACCCCGGCCAAGCTCAAGCAGATGGTGGAGGAGGCCAACAAGTAGCGCGCCCGCTCGTTACGGACCCGTAGCCGGGCTGCCCGCCGCGCGTCCCGTCCGACACGGTAGCGTCGACCCTGCCATGGAACTTGCCTTCATTCCCAGCCCGTCGCGCGGGGTGCTGTACCTCGGTCCCGTCCCGCTGCGCGGCTACGCGTTCTGCATCATCATCGGCGTCTTCGTAGCCGTCTGGCTCGGCAACAAGCGCTGGATCGCCCGGGGCGGGCGGCCCGGCACGGTGGCCGACATCGCGGTCTGGGCCGTTCCCTTCGGTCTGGTCGGCGGACGCCTGTACCACGTGATCACGGACTACCAGCTCTACTTCAGCGAGGGCCGGGACTGGGTCGACGCCTTCAAGGTCTGGGAGGGCGGGCTCGGCATCTGGGGCGCGATCGCGTTCGGTGCGCTGGGCGCCTGGATCGGGGCCCGGCGCCGGGGCATCCCGATGCCCGCGTACGCCGACGCCGTCGCCCCCGGCATCGCCCTCGCGCAGGCCATCGGCCGCTGGGGCAACTGGTTCAACCAGGAGCTGTACGGCAGGGCGACCGACCTGCCGTGGGCCGTGGAGATCACCTCGACGTCCGACGGACGGGTGCCGGGCACCTACCACCCGACCTTCCTGTACGAGTCGCTGTGGTGCATCGGCGTCGCGCTGCTCGTCATCTGGGCCGACCGCCGCTTCAAGCTGGGCCACGGGCGGGCCTTCGCCCTGTACGTGGCGGCGTACTGCGCGGGCCGGTTCTGGATCGAGTACATGCGCGTCGACGACGCCCACCACATCCTCGGCCTGCGCCTGAACAACTGGACCGCGCTCCTCGTGTTCCTGCTCGCCGTGGTGTACATCGTGGTCTCGGCACGCAAGCGGCCGGGCCGGGAGGCCGTGGTGGAGCCGGGTGCGGAGCCCGCGGACGGCAAGACCGGTGCCGACGGCGAGGCGGGTGCCGACGGTGAGGCGGGTACCGAGGGCGACACCCGTGCCGACGGCGAAGCCGGTGCCGGCGACGCGGAGGACGGCGGCGACACGGACGCCGCGGCCGACGCGCGGGACGGCGAGGGCGCGAAGGACGGCGGGGCCGTGAAGAACGGCGCGGACTCCGCCAGGAAGGGCTGATCACCAGCCCGCCGAAGACGCCGCCGAGGGCGCCCGGGACCTCCCGGGCGCCCTCGGCGTCTGCCGGGCGCACGGCTCAGGACAGGGCGGGCCGCCCGGCCAGCGACAGGGTCCGCCGGGCCGTCGCCACCACCGCCGCGTCGATGAACCGGCCGTCCGGCAGCGCCTGCGCGCCCGGCTGGACCGCGGCGGCCTTCACGATCGTCTCCGCCTCCTCCAGCTCCCGTTCGGTCGGCAGGTACGCCCGCTCGATGACCGGTAGCTGACGGGGGTGGATCGCGGCCCGCCCCAGGAACCCCAGGGCCCGGCCATGGGCGCAGGACGCCGCCAGGCCCTCCAGGTCCCGGGTGTCCGGATGCACCGTCTGGGAGGGCGGCGCCAGACCCGCCGCCCGCGCCGCCACGACCACGCGCGAGCGCGACCAGTCCAGGCCGGCGTCCCCGCGCACGCCCAGGTCGGCCCGGAGGTCCGCCTCCCCGAGGGCGATGCCGCGCAGCGCCGGATGGGCGCCGGCGATCCGGTACGCCCGCTCGACCCCGAGGGCCGTCTCCAGCAGCGCGTACAGCGGCGGGCCGCCGGTGCCCTCGGCCACCCCGGTGACCTGCTCCGGCGCCGTCACCTTGGGCAGCCGCAGCCCGGCCAGCCCCGGCAGCCGGGCCAGCGCCGCGAGGTCCGCGGCGGCGAGCGGGCCGTCCAGGGCGTTGACGCGGACGTGCACCGGCACCGGCTGCGGCTCGGTGAGCAGCTCGGCCGTGGCGTCGCGGGCGTACTCCTTGCGGTCGGCGGCGACCGCGTCCTCCAGGTCGACCACCACCACGTCGGCGCCGGCGGCCAGAGCCTTGGCCACCACCCGGGGCCGGTCCCCGGGGGCGTACAACCAGGTCAGCGGGGGCGCGGTCGGGGACACGGCCGGGGGTGCGGTCATACGACGCCCTCCTCGCGCAGCTCCTTCACGTCCGCCGGGGTCAGCCCCAGCCCGGTCAGCACCTCCTCGGTGTCGGCGCCGTGCGGGCGGCCCGCCCAGCGGACGGCGCCCGGGGTGGCGGAGAGCCGGAAGAGGACGTTCTGCATGCGCAGCGGGCCCAGCTCCGGGTCGTCGACGGTGGTGATCGTGTCGAGCGCCCGGTACTGCGGGTCGCTCATCACGTCCCGCACGTCCTGGACCGGTGCCACCGCCGCCTCGGCCTCCTCGAACGCGGCGAGCACGTCGGCGCGGGAGTGCCGGGCGATCCACTCGCCGACGGCCGCGTCCAGGACGTCCGTGTGCCGGGCCCGCTCGGCACCGCTCGCGAACCAGGGCTCCTCGATCAGCTCGGGGCGGCCCACCAGCCGCATCACCCGCTCGGCGACGGACTGGGCCGAGGTGGAGACGGCGACCCAGGTGCCGTCGGCGGTGCGGTAGGTGTTGCGCGGCGCGTTGTTCTGCGAGCGGTTGCCGGTGCGCGGCTGGACGTGGCCGAGCTGGTCGTACCAGAGGGGCTGCGGGCCCAGCACGGTCAGGATCGGTTCGATGATCGCCATGTCGACGACCTGGCCCTCGCCGGTGCGTTCCCGGGCGGCCAGCGCCGTCATCACGGCGTACGCCGTCGCGAGGGCGGCGATCGAGTCGGCGAGGCCGAAGGGCGGCAGCGTCGGCGGTGCGTCCGGCTCGCCGGTCATGGCCGCGAAGCCGCTCATGGCCTCGGCGAGGGTGCCGAAGCCGGGGCGGTGCGCGTACGGGCCGAACTGGCCGAAGCCGGTGACCCGGGTCAGCACCAGGCGGGGGTTGACGGCGGACAGCTCGTCCCAGCCCAGGTCCCACTTCTCCAGGGTGCCCGGCCGGAAGTTCTCGACGACGACGTCGGCGGTGGCGGCGAGCCGGAGCAGCGTGGCGCGGCCCGCGGGTTTCGACAGGTCCAGGGTGATCGTGTGCTTGTTGCGGCCCAGCAGCTTCCACCACAGGCCGACCCCGTCCTTCGACGGGCCGTGCCCCCGGGACGGATCGGGCCGGGTGGGGTGCTCGACCTTGACGACCTCGGCGCCGAAGTCGCCGAGCATGGTGGCGGCGAGGGGGCCCGCGAAGAGGGTGGCGAGGTCGAGGACGCGCAGGCCGGTCAGCGGGGCGGGAGCGGGAGCGGCGGCGGGGCGAGGGGCGGCGGGCTCGGGCATGGGCGGGTGGCCTCCCGGTGGGTGAGGTGGGCGAGGGCGTCGAAGCCGGTGCCGTCGAAGCCGCGGACGGAGGTGGCCAGGCGGTTCTTCAGCGGGGCCGTCCAGTGCTCGGGCAGCGCGGCGGGGGACCCGGCGAGCAGCCCGGCGACGCTGCCGACGGTGGCGCCGTTGGAGTCGGTGTCCCAGCCGCCGGAGACGACGCGGGCGAGCGAGCCGGTGAAGTCGCCGTCCGCGTGGGTGAGCGCGGCGGCGATCATGGCCGTGTTGGGAACGGCGTGCACCCAGTGGTGCGCGGGGGAGTGCACGGCGTGGAGTTCGTCCACGACCGCGTCGAAGTCGTCGTGCGCGCCCGCGAGCTCCACGGCGTGCCGGACGGCCCGGGCGAGGCGGGACCCGGGCGGGACGACCGCGAGGCCGGCGCGCAGACAGGCGTGGACGTCGGGAGCGTCGTCGGGGGCCGCGGCGGCGATGACGGCCGCCGCGAACATGGCCGCGTAGACGCCGTTGGCGGTGTGGCTCAGGGTCGCGTCGCGGTGCGCCTGCCCGGCGGCGGCGGCCGGGTCGCCGGGGTTGGTCCAGCCGTGCACGTCGGCACGGATCAGGGCGCCGATCCACTCGCGGAAGGGGTTGCGCAGGCGGGCGGTGTCCGGGGGTTCGAGGCCGGTGAGGAGGTTGCGCAGGGCGAGGCGTTCGGCGGTGAAGGCGCGGCCGGGCGGGAGTTCGTCGAGCCAGACGCGGGCCACGTCCTCGGTGCGGAAGGCCCTGCCGTGGCGCTGCAGGAGCAGGAGGTTCAGGAGCGGGTAGTCGAGGTCGTCGTCCTCCGGCATGCCGTCGATGTTCTCGACCAGGGAGGTGGACGCGGACCGGCGGTTCCAGGGGTACGCGGCGAGCAGGTCGCGGGGCACGCCCCGGGCGGTGAAGTAGCCGGCCGGGGGCCAGTTGCCGGCGGCCCGGCCGAGGCGGCGGATGCCGGTCAGGGGCAGCTTCTCGACGGGTTTGCCGAGCAGGCAGCCTGCGGCGCGGCCGAGCCAGGCGGCCTCCAGGCGGGCGGGGGAGACGGAGGCGGCGGGGCGCGGGGACGGCCAGTCGGGGCACCGTGCCCTGATCCGGCCGAGGTCGTCCGGCTCGTCGTCCGCCGAGGGGCGGGGCAGGCGGGCCAGTTCGTCCAGGAGGTCCTCGGCCAGACGGCGCAGGCGCGGGGAGGCGGGAGCGGCGGAGGCGCCCGCCCGGGACGGGGCCTCGTCGCCGCCCGCCGCCCGCCAGCGGGCCGCGACCGCCGACGCGTCGCGGCCGTCCAGTTGCGCCTGGCGCAGCTCGTGGCCGACCAGGTCCTCGGGCTGCACCCAGGTCAGCCGGAGCATCCCGCACCCCCGAGCGCGGCGAACGCCTCCTCGTGCGCGCGGCGCCGGCGCACGTCCCGCGCGAAGACCTCCCGCGCGACCCCGGTGAGCGTCGCCGCGGGCGCCCACAGGTCCAGACGGCTGGCCTCCGCGACGGTCTTGGCCCAGTCCTCGGGCACCGGCGAGCCCAGTGCCCCGGCGAGCGCGCCCGCCATCGTGGCGACGGAGTCGCAGTCGCGGCCGTAGTTGACGGCGCCGAGGACCGCGTGCCGGAAGTCGCCGCCGGAGACGACCAGCATTCCGAGGGCGATCGGCAGTTCCTCGATCGCGTGCAGCCGGGAGGGGCGCCGGGCACCGAGCGAGGGGGCGCGGTAGTCGGGGCCCACGGTGTCGTAGGGGGCGACGGCCGCGCGCAGCGGTGCGAGCGCCGACTCGAAGTCCGAGTGGCGCACCGCCTCGTCGCACACCGCCTCGATCGCCGCCCGGGTGCCGTCCTTGGCCAGGGCCAGGCAGGCGGCCACCACCGACTCGGGCCCCGCCCCCGGCACGCACGCCGCGGCCACCGCCGCCGCGAAGACACCGGCCGCCTCACGGCCGTAGGACGACTGGTGCGCGCCCGCGACGTCCAGGGCCTCGGCGTAGGCGGCCTCCGGGTTCGCGGCGTTGACCAGGCCGACCGGGGCCATGTACATCGCGGCACCGCAGTTGACGATGTTGCCGGTGCCGGCCTCGCGCGGGTCCACGTGGCCGTAGTGGATCCGCGCGACCAGCCACTTCTCGGCGAGGAAGATCCGCTGGAGGGGGAGGGCCTCGGCCTCCAGCTCGGGGATCCAGCGGGGGTTCGTGATCAGGTCCGGGACGAGGTGATCGGCGACCGCGTAGGCGTCGAGGTGGTCGCGGACGGTGTCGTAGACGCGGACCAGCGCGTGTGTCATCAGGGTGTCGTCGGTGACGTGGCCGTCGCCCTTGTGGTACGGCGCGACGGGGCGGGCGGTGCGCCAGGCGTCGCCGTTCCAGGGGCCGACGACGCCGTGGACGCGGCCGCCGTGGCGTTCGAGGATCTGCTCGGGGGAGTAGCCCTCGACGGGGCCGCCGAGCGCGTCGCCGACGGCCGCGCCGACGAGGGCGCCGGTGACCCGCTCGTCGAGGGGCGTGGTGATGCCGTGGTCCGGGGTGGTGGGGGTCATGGTGTGGTGGCTCGTCCTTCCGGTGGGGACGGTTGCGCGGCGTGCAGGGCGGCGGCGAGCTCGACCAGGTCGGTGCCGGTGAGCCGGGGCAGGACGCAGCCGGGCAGGGTGCGGCAGGCGTCCCGCCAGGACGCGGGGACCGAGGCGCCGCCGCCGAGCGCGCCGGTGAGGGCGCCGGCCAGCGCGGGGGCGGAGTCCGCGACGCGGGACAGGCAGGCCGCCGCCGGTACCGCCTCGGCGATGCGGCCCCGGGCGGCGGTGGCCAGGGCCAGGGCGACGGGGACGGTCTCGGCGGCGGCGATGCCGTAGCTGTAGACGTGGTCGACGATGCGGTGTTCGAGGAGCGGGACCAGGGCGAAGGTGCTCTCGGCGCCCGCCGCGAGGGCCAGGGCCTGGCGGGCGTTGCGGCCGATCTCCGTCGCCTCGGGGAGTTCGGCGAGCGCGGCCGTGACGCAGGCGTCCACGTCGGCGCCGTCGAGGGCGCGGGCCAGGGCCGCCGCCATGGCCCGGGCGCCGTGCACGCCGTCTCCGTCCTGGGTGTAGCGGGCGTCGAACTCGGCGAGGTCGGCGGCGGGGCGCGGGGCACCGGGATGGGCGACGGCGAGGACGCAGGCCCTTACGCAGGCGGCGTCGTCGAAATAGTGCGGGTTGTCGTGGCCGGTGGCGGGCGGGCGCAGGCCGGCGGCGAGATTGCCGAGCCCGGCCCGCACCGAGATGCGGGCGCGCAGGGGCAGCACCGCCGACTCGACCTCGGGGGCGCGGTCGGCCGCCGCGGCCACCTCGCTGGCGACGGCGTTCCAGGTCAGGTCGATCGCGGCCCGCATCCGGCGGTCTCGGCTCAGGTCCCCGAGCAGGCTGTCGTCCCCGGCCCGCAGTACCGCCTCCGCCGCGAACGCCGCCCACTCGGCGTCGTCCGAGGGGCCGAGGCGCAGCGGCTCCGGGGGCTGGTTCAGGGCGATGGGGACGGGGAGGGTGGTGGTCGCGTTCTGCTCGGCGAAGGTGTCCAGCTCGCGGGTGAGCCGGCGCGTCCACTGCGGCATCCGGGCGGCCCGGTGGCGGGCGGCGGGCCAGCCGGCGGCGTCCCCCGCGGCGAGCCCGAGCAGCAGCCCCTCGACGCGGTCGCCGGGCGGTACCGCGTGGGGCGATGCCGTTGCCGTGGTCGTGTCGGGTTCTGGTCGGTGTCCGCTTCCGCCGGGTGTGTGGGGCTGTGGTGTGGTGGGCGCTTCGACGTACGCCGTGGCTTCCGGCGCCCCGATGCCGCCGGGTGCCCTGCTCACGGTCCCACCTCGGCCGCCGTGCCGGTGTCCGGGACGTCGGCGTTCTTCGCGGCGGGTCGGGGCAGGAGTCCCTCGACGCGGTCGCCGGGCGGTACCGCGTGGGGCGATGCCGTTGCTGTGGTCGTGTCGGGTTCTGGTCGGTGTCTGCTTCCGCCGGGTGTGTGGGGCTGTGGTGTGTCGGGCGCTTCGACGTACGCCGTGGCTTCCGGCGCCCCGATGCCGCCGGGTGCCCTGCTCACGGTCCCACCTCGGCCGCTGTGCCGGTGTCCGGGACGGGAAGGCACGCGGTGGGGGCGGGGCCGCCGGGCGGCTCACTCCGCGGGCGGGACGCAGCTCGCGCGCGCACCCGGCGTGCGTCCGGCCGGTCGCGCTCGGTGCCCGGCGGCTCCGGGTGAGGGGGAGTGGGCTCCGGCTCCCGGGCCGGTGCTTCCCGGGTTCCCGACGGGGCCTCCTGGGGCTCGCGGGGCGGTGTCCCGCCGGTTCCGGACGGCGCCCCCTGCGGGTCCGGGAGCGCCGGGGGCCCCGGTGGCACAGGTCGCGAGCCCGAGGGCCCGGTGAGTCCCGGTACGTGCTCCGGTCCCGGTGGCACCTCCCGTGCGGCGCGGGTCAGCAGGTCCGCCACCTCCAGGACGTGGTGGCCGGCCATCGTCGGCAGGCAGGAGCCGCGGACCGGGCCGATGGCGGCGGCCCAGTCGGCCGGGACGGCCTGGACGCCGCGGGTCGCGCCGGCCAGGGCGCCGGCCACCGCGGCCGTGGTGTCGGCGTCGCGGCCCATGTTGACGGCGGTCAGCACGGCGTCCGTGAAGTCGCCGTCGGCCGCCGCGTACGCGCCGAAGGCGAGGGCGACGGCCTCGGGCGCCAGGTCGGTCCACGGGTAGCCGCCGATGACCACCGCGGAGCGCACCGCCCGTTCGCCGCGGTGGGCCGCCGTCATCGCGCGGCGCAGACAGCGCGCCGTCCACGAGTCGTCCGGCACGACCGCCAGCGCGGAGGCCACCACCGCGACGGTCGACGCCCCGGCCATCGCCGCCGCGACGCCCGCCGCCACCGCCTGGCCGCCGTAGATGCCCTCGCCCTCGTGGCTGACCGAGCCGTCGATCGCCGCCAGCCGGGCCGCCTCCGCGGGCCGCCCGGCCGCGAACACGCCGTGCGGCGCGGCCCGCATCGCCAGCCCGTCGCTCCAGGCGTGCCGGTGCTGGGCGGAGATCGGGGCGGCCAGGCCCCGGCGCAGGTTCTCCAGGGTGCCGCGCTCGCTGAAGCCCGCGCCCCGGAACGGGCCCTCCTCCCGGTCGGCGATCCACTCGTGCCAGGCCGTCTCCACGTGGGCCGGGGTGAGCGCGGCGCCGTGGCGGGCCAGCAGCAGCCCCGAGAAGATCGCGTACTCGGTGTCGTCGGTCCCGGCGGGCCGGTCGGCCACGTATCCCGTGATGCGGCCCCAGCGGGCGCGGATCTCCGAGGGCTTCATGTTCTCGGCCGGAGCCCCGAGGGCGTCCCCGACGGCCAGTCCGAGCAGGGCGCCCCGGGCCCGGTCGCGGAGCACGACGGCGCCCTTCGACGCGGGGACCGGGGGAATGCAGGCGGTGGATGCCATGCGGCCTCTCCTCTCCCTCGGCACATCTGTCCCCGGTGCGCCGGGCACCGCAGCCGAACCACGGCCGGTGTCACCCGCTCGGCACAAAACCGCAGGTAAGCCCAGCCTTTCCTTGCTGGCGGGAAGGAAATGACCGGCGTAGATTGAGTGTTGTTAAAAAGTGGAATCAGTCCAAACTAGCTGTCCGGGGGAACCCTCATGGCCATCATCGAGACCGAGGCGCCGCTCCACGAGGCGCACCGCGACAACCACACCCACCGCGACGTGAACGGCGGCTGGCTGCGCCCCGCCGTCTTCGGTGCCATGGACGGACTGGTCTCCAACCTCGCCCTGATGACCGGTGTCGCCGGCGGCACGGCGAGCCAGCAGACCGTGGTGATCAGCGGACTCGCGGGACTGGCGGCCGGCGCCTTCTCCATGGCCGCCGGCGAGTACACCTCCGTCGCCTCCCAGCGTGAGCTGGTCGAGGCCGAGCTGGACGTCGAGCGCCGCGAGCTCAAGAAGCACCCGGCGGACGAGGAGGCCGAGCTGGCCGCGCTCTACGAGTCGCGCGGCGTCGAGCCGGAGCTGGCCCGCGAGGTGGCCCGCCAGCTCTCCAGCGACCCCGAGCAGGCGCTGGAGATACACGCCCGCGAGGAACTCGGCATCGACCCCTCCGACCTGCCCTCGCCGCTGGTCGCGGCCGTGTCCTCGTTCGGCTCCTTCGCGCTGGGCGCCCTGCTGCCCGTCCTGCCCTTCCTGCTCGGCGCCAGTGCGCTGTGGCCCGCGGTGCTGCTCGCCCTGGCCGGGCTGTTCCTGTGCGGTGCGGTGGTCGCCAAGGTCACGGCCCGTAGCTGGTGGTACAGCGGCCTGCGGCAGCTCGCCCTGGGCGGTGCGGCGGCCGGTGTGACGTATCTCCTGGGCAGCCTGTTCGGAACGGCCGTAGGATAGCCCGGCTCGAACTTATGCGGCGGGCCGCATAAGTACCCGCACTCGCAGCCGTTACTCGCTGGTTTCGAGCGCGTAATCTCCGGGCATGAGCCGTAAGCGCTGTGGGCAATGAGGCCTGCCGTGCATCCGCGGAGTGGGCGACGACGCTCCCTCCGCGCCCCCGGACCGACGGACACCGATCTGCCCGTTCCGGTCCCCACAACTTCCACCCACGGGTGCGGTACCCCCGCCGCACCCCGTCGGTGTCCGCATGTTGGAACGGATTGTCCCGTTTACCGAGAACCACTCCATCATGTAACCTGCACCAAATTTTGCACCTGCTTACGCACATCGCAGAGGGCCAACGTCGTCCCTCGGCACTTGCCACATGCCAGATGACGACGACGGGAGAGCCGATGCGTACGCCGCGCCAGCCGTCCCAGCACTCCGCGAATGGCCAGAACTGGTCGTTCATGGATGCTCGCCCTGCCGCGCAGGGTATGTACGACCCCCGCAACGAACACGACGCGTGCGGCGTCGGTTTCGTCGCCACCCTCACCGGCGAGGCGTCCCACACCCTGGTCGACCAGGCACTCACCGTGCTGCGCAACCTGGAGCACCGCGGCGCCACCGGCTCCGAGCCCGACTCGGGCGACGGCGCGGGCATCCTCTCCCAGGTGCCGGACGCCTTCTTCCGCGAGGTCGCCGGATTCGAACTGCCCGAGGCCGGGGCGTACGCCGTCGGCATCGCCTTCCTGCCGGCCGACGGCACCGACGACGCCGTCGCCCGCATCGAGACCATCGCCGGCGAGGAGGGCCTCACCGTCCTCGGCTGGCGCGAGGTCCCGGTCGCCCCGCAGATGCTCGGCGCCACCGCCCGCTCGACCATGCCGGTCTTCCGCCAGGTCTTCGTCACCGACGGCGCCTCGCGGGGCATCGTCCTGGACCGCCGCGCCTTCGCGCTGCGCAAGCGCGCCGAGCGCGAGGCCGGTGTCTACTTCCCGTCGCTGTCCGCGCGGACCATCGTCTACAAGGGCATGCTCACCACGGGCCAGCTCGAGCCGTTCTTCCCGGACCTGTCCGACCGCCGATTCGCTTCCGCGATCGCGCTCGTGCACTCCCGGTTCTCCACCAACACCTTCCCGAGCTGGCCGCTCGCCCACCCGTACCGCTTCGTCGCCCACAACGGCGAGATCAACACGGTCAAGGGCAACCGCAACTGGATGCGCGCCCGCGAGTCCCAGCTCGCCTCGGACCTGTTCGGGTCCTCCGCGGACCTGGAGCGGATCTTCCCGGTCTGTACGCCGGACGCCTCGGACTCCGCCTCCTTCGACGAGGTCCTGGAACTGCTCCACCTCGGCGGGCGGTCGCTGCCGCACTCCGTGCTGATGATGATCCCGGAGGCGTGGGAGAACCACGACTCCATGGACCCGGCCCGGCGCGCGTTCTACCAGTACCACTCCACGATGATGGAGCCCTGGGACGGCCCCGCCTGCGTCACCTTCACCGACGGCACCCAGGTCGGCGCCGTCCTCGACCGCAACGGACTGCGCCCCGGCCGCTACTGGGTCACCGACGACGGCCTCGTCGTCCTCGGCTCCGAGGTCGGCGTCCTCGACATCGACCCCGCCCGGGTCGTCCGCAAGGGCCGCCTGCAGCCGGGCCGGATGTTCCTCGTGGACACCGCCGAGCACCGCATCATCGAGGACGACGAGATCAAGGCCCAGCTCGCCGCCGAGCAGCCGTACGCCGAGTGGATGGACGCCGGCGAGATCGAGCTGAGCGACCTGCCCGAGCGCGAGCACATCGTGCACACCCACGCCTCGGTCACCCGCCGCCAGCAGACCTTCGGGTACACCGAGGAGGAGCTGCGCGTCATCCTCGCGCCGATGGCCAAGGCCGGCGCCGAGCCGATCGGCTCCATGGGAACCGACTCGCCCATCGCCGCGCTCTCCGAGCGTCCCCGGCTGCTCTTCGACTACTTCACCCAGCTCTTCGCGCAGGTCACCAACCCGCCGCTGGACGCCATCCGCGAGGAACTGGTCACCTCGCTGCGCTCCTCGCTCGGCCCCCAGGGCAACCTGCTCGACCCGACGGCCGCCTCGTGCCGCAGCGTCCTGCTGCCCTTCCCGGTGATCGACAACGACGAGCTGGCCAAGCTCATCCACATCAACGCCGACGGCGACATGCCCGGCTTCAAGGCCGCCACCCTCTCCGGTCTCTACCGGGTGCACGGCGGCGGCGACGCCCTGGCCGCGCGCATCGAGGAGATCTGCGCCGAGGCCGACGCCGCCATCGAGAACGGCGCCCGGCTCATCGTCCTGTCCGACCGCCACTCGGACGCCGAGCACGCCCCGATCCCGTCGCTGCTGCTCACCGCCGCCGTCCACCACCACCTCATCCGCACCAAGCAGCGCACCGAGGTGGGTCTGCTGGTCGAGGCCGGCGACGTCCGCGAGGTCCACCACGTCGCCCTGCTCATCGGCTTCGGCGCCGCCGCGGTCAACCCGTACCTGGCGATGGAGTCCGTCGAGGACCTGGTCCGCGCGGGCACCTTCCTGCCGGGCATGGAGGCCGAGCAGGCCATCCGCAACCTGATCCACGCCCTCGGCAAGGGCGTCCTCAAGGTCATGTCCAAGATGGGCATCTCCACCGTCGCCTCCTACCGGGGCGCCCAGGTCTTCGAGGCCGTCGGCCTGGACGAGGCCTTCGTCGAGAAGTACTTCAACGGCACCACCACCAAGATCGGCGGCGTCGGCATCGACGTCGTCGCCCAGGAGGTCGCCGCCCGCCACGCCAAGGCGTACCCGGCCAGCGGCATCGCGCCGGCCCACCGCGCCCTGGACATCGGCGGCGAGTACCAGTGGCGCCGCGAGGGCGAACCGCACCTGTTCGACCCGGAGACGGTCTTCCGCCTCCAGCACTCCACGCGCTCGGGCACGTACGACATCTTCAAGAAGTACACCGAGCGGGTGAACGAGCAGTCCGAGCGGCTGATGACGCTGCGCGGCCTGTTCGGCTTCAAGTCGGACCGGCAGCCGGTCCCCCTCGACGAGGTCGAGCCCGTCTCCGAGATCGTCAAGCGCTTCTCCACCGGCGCCATGTCGTACGGCTCCATCTCCCAGGAGGCGCACGAGACCCTCGCCATCGCCATGAACCAGTTGGGCGGCAAGTCCAACACCGGTGAGGGCGGCGAGGACCCCGAGCGCCTGTACGACCCGGCGCGCCGGTCCAGCATCAAGCAGGTCGCCTCCGGCCGCTTCGGCGTCACCTCCGAGTACCTGGTCAACGCCGACGACATCCAGATCAAGATGGCCCAGGGCGCCAAGCCCGGCGAGGGCGGCCAGCTCCCCGGCCACAAGGTGTACCCGTGGGTCGCCAAGACCCGGCACTCCACCCCGGGTGTCGGTCTGATCTCCCCGCCGCCGCACCACGACATCTACTCCATCGAGGACCTCGCCCAGCTCATCCACGACCTGAAGAACGCCAACCCCCAGGCGCGGATCCACGTCAAGCTGGTCTCCGAGGTCGGGGTCGGCACGGTCGCGGCGGGCGTGTCCAAGGCGCACGCGGACGTGGTGCTCATCTCCGGGCACGACGGCGGCACCGGCGCCTCGCCCCTGACGAGCCTCAAGCACGCGGGCGGCCCCTGGGAGCTGGGCCTCGCCGAGACCCAGCAGACCCTGCTGCTCAACGGCCTGCGCGACCGCATCGTCGTCCAGACCGACGGCCAGCTCAAGACCGGCCGCGACGTCGTCATCGCCGCGCTGCTGGGCGCCGAGGAGTTCGGTTTCGCCACCGCGCCGCTCGTCGTCTCCGGCTGCGTCATGATGCGCGTCTGCCACCTGGACACCTGCCCGGTGGGCATCGCCACCCAGAACCCGGTCCTCAGGGAGCGGTTCTCCGGCAAGGCCGAGTACATCGTGAACTTCTTCCGGTTCATCGCCGAAGAGGTCCGCGAGATCCTCGCCGAACTGGGCTACCGCTCCATCGAGGAGGCCGTCGGCCACGCCGAGACCCTCGACGTGACCCGCGCCGTCGACCACTGGAAGGCGCAGGGCCTCGACCTGGAGCCGCTGTTCCACGTGCCGGACCTGCCCGAGGGCGCGGTGCGCCACCAGGCCGTCGGCCAGGAGCACGGCCTGGAGAAGGCGCTCGACAACCAGCTCATCAAGCTCGCCGCCGACGCGCTGGCCGCCCCGGACGCCACCAGGGCCGCCCCCGTGCGCGCCCAGGTCGCCATCCGCAACATCAACCGCACGGTCGGCACCATGCTCGGCCACGAGGTCACCAAGAAGTTCGGCGGCGGCGGCCTGCCCGACGACACCGTCGACATCACCTTCACCGGCTCCGCCGGCCAGTCCTTCGGCGCCTTCGTCCCCCGCGGCATCACGCTGCGCCTGGAGGGCGACGCCAACGACTACGTCGGCAAGGGCCTGTCCGGCGGCCGGATCGTCGTCCGCCCCGACCGGGGCGCCGACCACCTCGCCGAGTACTCCACCATCGCCGGCAACACCATCGGCTACGGCGCCACCGGCGGCGAGATGTTCCTGCGCGGCAAGGTCGGCGAGCGCTTCTGCGTCCGCAACTCCGGCGCGCTGGTCGTCTCCGAGGGCGTCGGCGACCACGGCTGCGAGTACATGACCGGCGGCCACGCGGTCGTCCTCGGCGAGACCGGCCGCAACTTCGGCGCCGGCATGTCCGGCGGCATCGCCTACGTCGTCGACCTCGACCCCGACAACGTCAACGCGGGCAACGCCGACGCGGTCCAGCCGCTGGACGACGCCGACAAGGACTGGCTGCACGACGTGGTGCGCCGCCACGCCGAGGAGACCGGTTCCACGGTCGCCCAGAAGCTGCTGGCCGACTGGCCCGCCGCCGTGGAGCGCTTCAGCAAGCTCATCCCCCGCACGTACCAGGCAGTGCTCGCCGCCAAGGACGCCGCCGAGCGAGCCGGTCTCTCCGAGACCGAGACCACCGAGAAGATGATGGAGGCGGCGACCAATGGCTGATCCCAAGGGCTTTCTGAACCACGGACGCGAGGTCGCCCGGACCCGCCCCGTCGAGGAGCGCGTCAAGGACTGGAACGAGGTCTACGTCCCCGGCTCCCTGCTGCCGATCATCAGCAAGCAGGCCAGCCGGTGCATGGACTGCGGCATCCCGTTCTGCCACAACGGCTGCCCGCTCGGGAACCTGATCCCCGAGTGGAACGACTACGCCTACCGCGAGGACTGGTCGGCGGCGTCCGAGCGCCTGCACGCCACCAACAACTTCCCGGAGTTCACCGGCCGCCTGTGCCCGGCCCCGTGCGAGTCGGCGTGCGTGCTCGGCATCAACCAGCCGCCGGTCACCATCAAGAACGTCGAGGTCTCCATCATCGACAAGGCGTGGGAGACCGGGGACGTCGCCCCGCGCATCCCCGAGCGCCTGTCCGGCAAGACCGTCGCCGTCATCGGCTCGGGACCGGCGGGCCTCGCCGCGGCCCAGCAGCTCACCCGGGCCGGCCACACCGTCGCCGTCTACGAGCGCGCGGACCGCATCGGAGGCCTCCTCCGGTACGGCATCCCCGAGTTCAAGATGGAGAAGCGGCACATCAACCGGCGCATAGAGCAGATGCGCGCCGAGGGCACCCGCTTCCGCACCGGCGTCGAGATCGGCCGCGACCTCAAGGCGACCGACCTCAAGAAGCGCTACGACGCCGTCGTCATCGCCGCCGGCTCCACCACCGCCCGCGACCTGCCGGTCCCCGGCCGGGAACTCAAGGGCATCCACCAGGCGATGGAGTACCTGCCCCTGGCCAACAAGGTCCAGGAGGGCGACTACGTCACCGCCCCCATCTCCGCCGAGGGCAAGCACGTCGTCGTCATCGGCGGCGGCGACACCGGCGCCGACTGCGTGGGCACCGCCCACCGCCAGGGCGCCGCCTCCGTCACGCAGCTTGAGATCATGCCCCGGCCGGGCGAGGAGCGGAACCCGGTCTCCCAGCCGTGGCCGACCTTCCCCATGCTGTACAAGGTCACCAGTGCCCACGAGGAGGGCGGCGAGCGCGTCTACGCCGTCTCCACCACCCACTTCGAGGGCGACGAGGACGGCAACGTCCAGTGGCTGCACCTGAGCGAGGTCGAGTTCGCCGACGGGAAGCTCACCCCGAAGCCCGGCACCGAGCGGAGGATCCCCGCCCAGTTGGTCACCCTCGCCATGGGCTTCACCGGCACCGACAAGGAGAACGGCCTCGTCGACCAGTTCGGCCTGGAGCTCGACGAACGGGGTAACATCGCCCGGGACGCCGACTTCCAGACCAACGTGCCGGGTGTGTTCGTCGCCGGTGACGCCGGCCGCGGCCAGTCGCTCATCGTCTGGGCGATCGCCGAGGGCCGCTCGGCCGCGCGCGGCGCCGACCGCTTCCTGACCGGAGCCAGCGACCTGCCGGCCCCGATCCGCCCGACCGACCGCGCCCTCGCGGTCTGACGGACGGAACAACCGTCCTGACGGGCGGACAACCGCCCTGACGGACGGAACAACCGAAGAGCGTCCCGCACAAAGGCGTGCGGAACATGATGGCGCCTGCCTCGTCCCCGACCGGACCAGGGCAGGCGCCGTCGCATGCTCAGGGCACCCGGTAGGTGTCCCCGTACATCTCCCACACCAGCGGTGTCGCCAGCTCCAGGTTCCCGGCCGCGAGGAAGCGGCGCTGGGCCGTGTCGACGCGCGAGGTGTCGATGCCCGGCCGCTTGTCGCGCATGGCCTGCTCGCGGACGTCCAGGAAGGTGTCCAGGTAGGCCCTCTCGGAGCCGCCCTGTCCCGGCGTCCTCGCCTTGGCCATGGCCTGCTCGCGCAGCCCGTAGAAGCCCCCGGGATCGGTGTCGGGGCCGTGGAAGACCATCGCGTCGTAGTACACGAACTGGCCGAGCGTGCCCAGGCCGTCCAGCTTGGCCAGGCGCACCGCCGGTTCGAAGTAGACCCGGTCGCGCTCCGCCTCCTGGGCCGCGCGGAACGCCGGGACCTCGGCCTCCGCCTTCCAGGCCGCCGTGAAGCCCGGGTCCAGCCCCTCGTGCGAGTCACTGCCGTCCACCTTCCGCAGCGCGGGCAGGTACCTCGCCAGACCGTTGTCCGGGTGGGCCTCGGTGTAGCGCTCCACCAGGGTGAGCAGGTCGTGGGTGCCCGTGCAGAAGCCGACGATGCCCGCCGTGTACCCGTCGCCGTCCCCGACGTCCTGGATGCTGCCGTAGGCGGTGCGCCAGCGTGTGGTCGAGTTCTCGGCGCTGGACACGAGCTGCTGGGCCAGCTCCTTCTTCGCCGGTGCGGCGAGCCCCGGCGGCAGGTCGGCGATGAGCGCGTCGTCCGCCTCCCGCTCCTTCTCGGCCCGGTCCTTGGCGTCGTCGCGGGCCGACCCGGCGGTGGCCGAGGACGACGGGGAGGCGGGGGCCGCGGTGTCCGACGAGTCGCCCGGCACGGCGAAGTACACGCCCGCGGCGATCACGGGCAGGGCCCCGAGCAGCAGCACTCCGGGACGTTTCACAGGGGGACACCTCTCCTAGGGGAACAGCAGCTCTCGCGGCGGGGGACGCTCACAGGGGAACACTCCCGCCCGTCGGTTCGGACACCTTCCACGCCGCCACCGCCGGCAGCACCGCCGGCGGGGCAGCCGCGCCGGCCCGCACCGCGACCGGGCGCCGGTCCCGGGGCGCGTAGGCGACCGCCGGGGCCGGCCCGCCGCCGGCCGGCACGGCGCCGACGGGCACCGGCCGCGAGGTGAACCAGGCGGAGGCCGCCAGGCACCGCGGCGGCCCGGCCGCCGGCCGGCCGAAGCGGCCCGAGGCGGCGCCCGGCCTGCGGTGCAGCACGTAGGACGCGGCACCCGGCCTGCGGTGCAGCACGTAGGACGGGGCACCCACACCGCGGACGGCACCGGACGCCCCGACCGAGGACGTGCCCGGGGACGGCGAGGACCAGCTCCGGGACGCAACAGCCGAGCGCGGAGAACAGGTACCGGGCGGGGAAACGGACCCGCCCGGGCATCGGCCCCACCGGAACAGGCCGTCGCCGACGCAGCGGGCGCCCTCCGGACCGAGCAGCCGCGAGCCGGCCATGGCGAGCCGGCCCACGAGTCCCGGCCGCACCACCTCCGCCGGGTACGCGAGCACGGTGAGCGCGAACAGCGTGAACGCCACCACGGGGGGCGCCGAGGCACGGCCCCGCCGAGAGGCCGGGCCCGACGTGCCGGCCGCGCCCCTTCCCGCACGCACTCGCGACACCGGTGACCGACCGGCGCCGCGCGCACGCGGTCCGGGCAGGTACCGTGCGCGGCCGGTGCGGCGGACGGCGTACTCCACCGCGGGGTGGCGGTGGCACCTGGTGGCGGTGGATCCGGAATGCACGGCCGGCTCCTCGGGACGGGCGGACGGTGAGCCGGTGGGGACGGCGGCGAACAAAATAACGAACGCCCGCGCGCCGGGCGGGAGGCGGGGTGGCGCCGGATGCCGGGTCAGTGCCGCAGGGAGAAGCCCAGCGCGACCCGGGCGGACACCTCCACCACCCCCGGGGCCAGCACGCCCGGCGGGCCGCCGCCCGCCGAGGCGCGGAACGCGGCGACGGGCTCCGGCTCCACGTCCTGGACGTGCAGGACCGGTCCCAGCCGCGCGTCCGCCGCCTCCGCGTACACCTCGGCCTTGCGGCGGGCCGCGGCGACCGCCCTGCGCCGCGCCTCGTCGAGCAGCGCCGCCCGGTCGCGCACGTCGAACTCGACGCCGTCGATCCGGTGCGCGCCCGCCTCCACCACGTCCGCGATCAGCCGCTCCAGACCGTCCAGACCCTCGGTCTCCACCGAGTACGCGGCCTGGCACCGGTACCCGAGCATCGTCCGGCGCCCGCCGTGACCGTCGTACTCCGAGCTGAGGCCGAGCCGGGAGCCCGAGACCGAGGCGTCCGGCACCCCGTGCCGCCGCAGCACCTCCCGCAGCCGGACCACGGCCTCCCCGGCCCGCCGGAAGGCCTGCTCCGGCGACGGTTCCAGGACGTCCACGGCCGGCCGCACCCGCGCCAACGACGGCTCGGCCCGCACCGTGCCCGAGCCGAACACACTGATGCCCCAGGGTTCTTCTATGGCCTGTGTCATACGGGCATTCAAGCAGTGCCCCGCGCCCGGCGGGCCCGCCTCAGGTGTCGCACTCCAGCACCGTCCGGCACAGCCCGCACCGCGCCCGCACCCGCCCCCGCACCGGCACCCTGATCCGCTGGTGGCAGGTCGGGCAGGGGAACGACACCCGCAGTTGTCCCGGCGCCGGGACGCTGAAGGCGTACGGGCCGTCCGCCGCGGGCCCGGCCCCGTGCGGGTCCTGGGCGTGACGGCGGTCCCGGGCGTAGCGGCGGCGGCCCGCCCAGCCGGCCGCCGTGAGCGGCGGCTGCTGCGCGTCCCGGCGCGCCCGGGCCAGCCCCTTGCCGTACGCCGTGTACGCCTGCGGGCTCGTGAACCACACCGAGGGGTCCTCGCCGAACAGCAGCGCCCGCTTGGCCAGCACGTAACCGAACTCCTCCGGCGTCAGGTACCCCAGCTTCTGCGAGGACACCCCGTCCTCCCGGTAGGCGTCCAGGAGCAGCCAGCCCGCGCCCAGGTACGCCGCCGCCGTGTCGGTGAGGATCTCGTTGGCCCGGGTGGAGGGGAACGACAGGTCGAGCCGGTGCAGGCAGACGTGCATCACCTCGTGCGCGAGCGCCGCGCCGATGTCCCGGCGATGGGTGCGGAAACGGTCGTTCAGCTCCACGAAGTACTCCGGCCCCGCCGTCAGTTCCACGTTCGCCGCGTGGGTCATCTCCCGGAAGGAGACGACCATGCGGGCGTCGGGCAGCCGGTAGTGCCGCACCAGTTCGCGGGCCACCCGCTGCGCGCCCAGATACAGGTCGTCCGTGTCGCAGAACGCCACGTCCACCGGGGCCACACTGGCCGAGAAGGTCTGGACGGTGTCGTACGACAGCCGCCGGTACAGCGCCGTGACGGCCTCCCGCACCGTCTCCAGGTGCGGAAACCCGTGCTCGACCGGTCCGCCGTTCGCCACGCCCTACCCCCAAGACGCCTGGACCCTGCTTCCCCGGCCCCGTGCGCCGGGCCCTGCTCCCACTGTAGGAGCCGCACGGGGACCGTACGCCGTTCAGCGCCTGAGACGGTCTGCCGCGCCGCGGCCCGCGCCCGTAGGGTGGGCGCCCATGACCACCAGCAACACCGGTACCGGTGCCGTCGACCCCGCCGCCCGCGAGGAGCTGGCCCGGCTGCGGGACAGCATCGACAACATCGACGCGGCCGTCGTCCACATGCTCGCCGAGCGCTTCAAGTGCACCCAGCAGGTCGGCCACCTCAAGGCCCGCCACCGGCTGCCGCCCGCCGACCCGGACCGCGAGGCCCGGCAGATCGCCCGGCTGCGCGCCCTCGCCGAGAGCGCCAAGCTCGACCCCGCGTTCGCCGAGAAGTTCCTGAACTTCATCGTCGCCGAGGTGATCCACCACCACGAGCGCATCGCCGAGTCCAACGGCGCCGACGGCGTCCCGTCCTCCGGCTGAGCCGGGCCGCGCCCCCGTCCGCGGGGGCGCACGCCGGGGGGAGGACGGCGGCCGGCGGGGCGGACCGGACATACCGCGCGTACCGAACCGCCGCTGTGCCCCGCCCACCGCATCAGGCAGCATGTCGTGCATGTCCGTACTGACGCGCGACGAAGCGCAGACCCGTTCCCGGCTCCTCGACGTCCACCACTACGCGATCGACCTCGATCTCACCCGTGGGGACGAGACCTTCGACTCCCGCACCGTCATCCGCTTCACCGTCCGCGGCGACACGGACACCGCGGACACCTTCGTCGAGGTCAAGCCCGCCGAACTGCGCACCGTCACCCTGGACGGACACCCCCTCGACCCGGCCGCCCTGGACGACAACCGGCTCGCCCTGGAGAACCTCGCCCCCGGCGAGCACGAGCTGCGCGTCGAGGCCGCCATGCGGTACTCCCGCACCGGCGAGGGCATGCACCGCTTCACCGACCCCACCGACGGCGAGACCTACGTCTACACCCAGCTCTTCCTCGACGACGTCCAGCGCGTCTACGCCGCCTTCGACCAGCCCGACCTCAAGGCCGTCTTCGACCTCGCCGTGACCGCCCCCGAGGGCTGGACCGTCCTCGCCAACGGCGTCACGGAGCACACCGGCGACGGCCGCTGGAAGGCCGCCACCACCCCGCTGATCTCCACCTACCTCGTCGCCGTCGCCGCCGGGCCCTGGCACTCCGTGCGCACCGAGCACCGCGGCCTGCCCTTCGGCCTCCACTGCCGCCGCTCGCTCGCCCCGCACCTGGACGCCGACGCCGACGAACTCCTCGACGTCACCCGCGCCTGCTTCGACCGCTACCACGAGAAGTTCACCGAGCCCTACCCCTTCGACTCCTACGACCAGGCGTTCGTCCCCGAGTTCAACGCCGGCGCCATGGAGAACCCCGGACTGGTCACCTTCCGCGACGAGTTCGTCTTCCGCTCCGCCGTCACCGAGACCCAGCGCCAGACCCGCGCCATGGTGATCGCCCACGAGATGGCCCACATGTGGTTCGGCGACCTCGTCACCCTGCGCTGGTGGGACGACATCTGGCTGAACGAGTCCTTCGCCGAGTACATGGGCTACCAGACCACCGCCGAGGCCACCCGTTTCACGGACACCTGGACGGACTTCGGCGTCACCCGCAAGGCCTGGGGCTACGACGCCGACCAGCGCCCCTCCACCCACCCCGTCGCCCCCGAGGACGTCCGGGACACCGCCTCCGCCCTGCTCAACTTCGACGGCATCTCCTACGCCAAGGGCGCCTCCGCCCTGCGCCAGCTCGTCGCCTGGCTCGGCGAGAAGGACTTCCTGGCCGGCATCAACATCCACTTCGACCGGCACAAGTTCGCCAACGCTTCCCTCGCCGACTTCATCGACTCCCTCGCCGCCGCCACCGACCGCGACGTCCACGCCTGGGCCGACGCCTGGCTGCGCACCACCGGCGTCGACACCCTCACCCCGGCCGTCACCGGCGACAACGGCAGCCGCGCCCTCACCGTCCACCGCACCGGCGAGCGCCCCCACCGCATCGCCGTCGGCCTCTACGACCAGGACCCCGGCGAGGAGGGCCGCCTCACCCCGCGCGAACGCCTCGACATCGACGTCCCCCAGGACGGGCCCCGGCCCATCGGCAAGCTCCCCGCCCTCGTCGTCCTCAACGACGGCGACCTGAGCTACGCCAAGATCCGCTTCGACGCCGACTCCTTCCGCACCCTGCGCGAAAGCCTGTCCGGCCTGCCCGACCCACTCACCCGGGCCGTCGTCTGGAACGCCCTCAGGGACGCCGTGCGCGACGGCGAACTCCCCGCCGCCACCTACCTCGACATCGCCCGCACCCACCTGCCGCACGAGACCGACCTCGCGCTCGTCGACGGCGTCCTCGCCTTCGCCGCCGGCCAGGTCGCCGACCGCTACGTCACCGCCGACCAGCGGCCCGCCGCCCTGAACACCCTCGCCGAGCTGTGCCGCGACCTCATCCGCCGCACCGAGGACGGCGACCACCCCGGCCTGCGCCTGATCGCCGTACGCCACCGCATCTCCACCGCCGCCCACCCCGACACCATCGCCGCCTGGCTCGCCGACGGCACCGTGCCCGGCGGCCCCGAACTCGACCCCGAGCTGCGCTGGCGCATCCTCACCCGGCTCGCCGTCCTCGGCGCCACCGACGAGGACGCCATCGCCGCCGAACTGGCGAACGACCCGAGCGCCACCGGCCAGGAGGGCGCCGCCCGCTGCCGCGCCGCGCTGCCCGACGCCGGGGCCAAGGCCCGCGCCTGGGACGCCATGTTCGCCTCCGACGACCTGTCCAACTACCTGTTCACCGCCACCGCCCAGGGCTTCTGGCAGCCCGAACAGGCCGGCCTCGTGCGCGACTACGTCCCGCGCTACTACCCCGAGGCCGTCGCCCTCGCCGCCCGCCGCGGCCCCGCCATCGCCGACGCCGCCGGCCGCTGGGCCTTCCCCGCCCACGCCGTCGACGCCGACACCCTCCGCCTCGGCCGGGAGTGCCTCGCGGACGCCGACCCGGTCCCCGCCCTGCGCCGCAAGCTCACCGACCAGCTCGACGACCTGGCCCGCGCCCTGCGGGTGCGGGAGGCGAGCAGCGACTGAGCCCGGACGCGGCCGGTCCCCGGGCGAGCGGGGGACCGGCCGCGGCTCCCGGCACAAGGGCCGCCGGGATACCCCTTTCGGGTTGGATCACTGAGCTGTCCGGGCGTACGCGCACCCGTGCGTACAAGCTGGAACCCCAGTCCCCGTGCCCCAAGGACGGCTCATGGGCCTGCCGCCCCTCGCCTCGGGCCCGCACGGCACCGACGCCCTGCGGCCCCTGCTCGACACCGTGCTCGACGCCCTGCGCGCCGGCACCGCCGCCCGCCGCGGCCCGCTGCCCCCGGGCGGTCCCGGCGCCGTCGCCGCCCGGGTGGCCGAGGCGGCCGGCGAGATCCTGCCCGACCGGGGCGACCCCGAGGCGCTGCGCGTCCTGGTCACCGCGCTCGCCGAGGGCGCCGCCGACCCCGCCCATCCCCTGTGCGCCGCGCACCTGCACGCCCCGCCGCTGGCCGTCGCGGCCGCCGCCGACCTCGCCGCGAGCGTCCTCAACCCCTCCCTCGACTCCTGGGACCAGGCCCCCGCCGCCTCCGCCCTGGAGGCCCTCGTCACCCGCGCCCTCGCCCGCGAGACCGGCGCCGCCGAGGCCCTCGTCACCACCGGCGGCACCGAGTCCAACCAGCTCGCCGTCCTGCTCGCCCGGGAGAGGCACGGGGCGAGCCTGCGGCTGGTCCACGGGGAGAACGCCCACCACTCCCTGCCCCGCGCCGCACGGCTCCTCGGGCTGCCGGAACCCGTCGTCGTGCCCGCCCCCGCCGGCACCCTCGACCCCGCCGCCCTCGACGAGGCGCTCCTGCGGGTCCCCGGCCCCCATCTCGTCGCCGCCACCGCCGGCACCACCGACGCCGGGCTCATCGACCCGCTCCCCGAGATCGCCGGCCGCTGCACCGCCCACGCCGCCCGCCTCCACGTCGACGCCGCCTACGGCGCGGGCCTCCTCTTCAGCGACCGGCACCGCCCACGGCTGGCGGGGCTGGAGGGCGCCGACACCGTCGCCCTGGACCTGCACAAGCTCGGCTGGCAGCCGATCCCCGCCGGCCTCCTCACCGTCACCGACCCCGACGACCTCGCCGCCCTCCACCACCGCGCCGACTACCTCAACGCCGACGACGACACCGAGGCCGGCCTCCCCGACCTCCTCCACCGCTCCCCGCGCACCAGCCGCCGCCCCGACGTCCTCAAAGCCGCCGTCACCCTCAAGACCCTGGGCCGCAGCGGACTGGGCGCGCTCGTCGACGCGGTCTGCTCCCTCGCCCGGCACTTCGCCGACCTGGTCGACACCCACCCCGGGTTCGCACTGCACGCCCCGCCCACCATCAGCACGGTCCTGTTCCGGCCCGCGGGGGCCACCGACGACGCCGTCGCCGCCGTACGCCGCGCGCTGCTCGGCACCGGCCGCGCCGTGCTCGGACGGGCCCGCGCCGACGGGCGGCTCTGGCTCAAGGCGACCTTCCTCAACCCCCACGCCGGGCCGGACGACCTCGCAGCACTCCTGACACTCGTGGAAGGACACACCCCCCGATGAACGCCACCCCGCACGCGCCCCGCGACCTCGTCGGCATCGGCATCGGCCCCTTCAACCTCTCCCTCGCGGCCCTCGCCGACCCCCTCACCGGCCTCGACACCGTCTTCTACGAACAGCGCCCCGGCTTCCGCTGGCACCCCGGCCTGCTCATCGACGGCGCCCGCATCCAGGTCCCCTTCCTCGCCGACCTCGTCACCCTCGTCGACCCGGCCAGCCCCTGGACCTTCCTCAACCACCTCAGGGCCAGAGAACGCCTCTTCCCCTTCTACTTCGCCGAGCGCTTCCACATCGAGCGCGCCGAGTACGACGCCTACTGCCGCTGGGTCGCCGAGAACCTGCCCGCCCTGCGCTTCCACCACCAGGTCGACGCGGTGCGCTGGAACCCCGAACGCGGCCTCTTCGAGGTCGACTACACCCAGCTCGACGCCGACGGAGAGGCCGAGGCCCTCGGCCGCACCCACACCCGCAACGTCGTCCTCGGCGTCGGCACCGAGCCCCACGTCCCCGAAGCCCTCAGACCGCTCGCCGAGGACCCCGCCGTCCCCGTCGTCCACGCCGCCGACTACCTCCGCCACCGCGACACGCTCCTGGCCGCCGGGCACGTCACCGTCGTCGGCACCGGCCAGTCCGGCGCCGAGATCTTCCTCGACCTGCTCCGCCGCCGCCCCACCGGCCGCGAACGGCTGCACTGGATCGGCCGCACCGGGGCCCTCGCCCCCATGGAGTACTCCAAGCTCGGCCTGGAGCACTTCACCCCCGACTACACCCGCTACTTCCACGGCCTGGCCGAACCGGTGCGCGACCGCCTCGTCGCCGCCCAGTGGCAACTCCACAAGGGCATCGACGCCGACACCACCGCCGCCATCCACGACGAGCTCTACCGCCGCACCCTCGACGGCGGCTGGCCCGACACCACCCTCACCCCCGGCGTCCACGTGCGCACCGCCGGCCGCATCGGCGCCACCCAGGTCGAGCTCCACCTCGAACACGAACAGCAGAAGACCCGCACCCGCCTCACCACCGACGCCGTCGTCCTCGCCACCGGCCAGCGCGAACGCCCCCTGGGCCGCCTCCTCGCCGGTCTCGACCCCTACATGCGGCGCGACAACCGCGAACGCCCCCGCGTCGACGACCGCCACCGTCTCGTCCTCGACCCCTGCGTCACCGGCAACGTCTACGTGCAGAACGCCGAGACGCACACCCACGGCGTGGGCACCCCCGACCTCGGCCTCGCCGCCTGGCGCAGCGCGACCATCCTCAACGACCTCACCGGGCAGGAGCCCTACCCGCTGCCCGCGCGCACCGCCTTCACCACCTTCGGCCTGGAAGGCGGCCGGCCCCAGATCCCGTCCGCGCGCCACCACCGGGAACTCACCCCGCTGGTGGACGGAATCTGAGGCCGCCCGTGCGCCTGCCGCGGATCAGAACACCGGCACGCCGTCGCGCGTCAGCGACCAGTCCACGGACGCGAAGTCCTTCGGGTCCAGCACGCCCCTGGCCGTCACCCACTCCGCGATCCGGGTCCGGATCTCCGTCGACTCCGACCACAGCTCCTTCGCCGACGCCACGTGCGGGAACGCGCCGCCGCCGTTGGCCCGGTAGTTGTTCACCGCCAGCACGAACTGCTGCGCGTCGTCCAGCGGAGCACCGCCGTACGTGAGGTTCCTGATCCGCGACCCGGCGGCCTGCGCGATGTCGATCTCGTAGGCCAGCCCCGACACGTAGTCGTAGTTGTAGTCCGGGCGGCCGTTCGCGTTGGTCAGCTTCTCCACGTCCACCGGCGCACCGGCGGCCGTCCGCACGTAGTACTCCGCCGAGTACTCCAGGTACGCCCGGACCTGGGCGCCCGTCAGCAACTTGGCGACCAGCGTGTTGTCGTAGACGTACAGGCTCGACAGGTCCCGGATCGTCACGTCGCCCGCCGGGATCTGCGAGGTCCGGGAGAACGGCGAGGCCTGCGCCAGGACCGGCAGCGCCGCGTACTCCGTGCCCGCCAGCGCCTCCTTGACCACGTCCTCCTGCACCTTGGTGATCAGGTCGATGATCGGGGCGTCCTTGTACCGCGCCTCGACCGTCGTCAGTGTCTCGGTGGCCGTGCCGACGACCTGGTTGACGTACGCCACGACCTTCGCGTGCTCGTCCGCCAGCAGCTTCGTGATCCTCGGGTCGTCGGCAACCGTGCTGGAGTCGCGCAGCGACGCCCCGACCGACTCCACGTGCCAGCGGCCCCGCTCGAAGACCAGCTCGAAGTCGAACACGCTGAGCCGCTCGGCGAAGCACAGCGGCTCCGACAGGACGACGGTCTTCCCGGTCTTCTCGTTGACGACCTTCAGCTCCGCGATCTCCTCGTGCGCGTGCCCGACCAGGATCGCGTCGATGCCCGGCACCTGCCGCGCCACGTTGGCCGCCGCGTTCTCGACGTAGGGGACCTGGTCGCCGTAGGAGGACGTGCCCGACGAGCCCGAGTGCGCCGAGACGACCACCACGTCCGCGCCCATGGAACGCAGCTTCGGCACCCACTTGGCCGCCTGCTCCTCGAGCCCCGGGAAGGCCAGCTTCCCCTGCACGTACGCCTTGTCCCAGATCGCGATGCCCGGGTTGGTCAGCCCCAGCACCGCCACCTTCACCGGCCGCGCGCCCCGCACGGGGAACGTCTTCATGAAGTACGGCGGGAAGGCGGGCTTCAGGGTCTTGGCGTCGACCGCGTTCGCGCCGAGCAGCGGAAAGTCGCACTGCTCCTCGAACCTGCGCAGCGTCTCGATGCCGTAGTTGAACTCGTGGTTGCCGAGTGCCACGGCGTCGTAGCCGATGGCGTTCATCGCCTGCGCCATCGGGTGCACCGGCCCGCCCTCGGCGGTGATCGGGTCGACCTTGGCGTAGTAGTACGTCAGCGGGGTGCCCTGGATGGTGTCGCCCGCGTCCACCAGCAGGGTGTTGTGGCGGCCCTTCTCCTCGCGCACCTGGTTCACCAGGGTGGAGATCCGGCCGAGGCCCTGCGCGTTGCCCGCCGCGTCCGTGTACTCGGCGTCCTTGAAGTAGTCCCAGTTGAAGACGTGCCCGTGCAGGTCGGTGGTGCCGAGCACGGTCAGCGCGTACCGCTTCCGCTTCCCGCCCGGGTGCCCCTGGGGCGCGGTGGAGGCCGCCTCGGCCGCCGGAGCCGCGGCGGCGCCGGCCAGCGCGACCCCCGCTCCCGTCACGGCGGACCTGCTCAGGAAGGTGCGGCGGTTCAACGGCATGACTGGCTCTCCTCGGTGACCCGTACAGACAGTGGCAACGCGCGTAGATTCTGTCCTGAACATGCCGCGTGTCAAGGGGCGCGTTCCTGTCCGGATGCTCATCGGAGCACACCGCCGCACACTTCAACACTTGTCAATATCCCTTTACTGAAAGGTTGTTGAGTGGTCATGCGTGGCCAATTCGCTACCCGGCAGTAAGTCATAGGCTCGGTCCATGCGCCGAGCAAAGATCGTCTGCACCCTTGGTCCCGCCACCGATTCGTACGACCAGATCAAGGACCTGGTCGACGCCGGAATGGACATCGCCCGCTTCAATTTCAGCCACGGCTCCCACGCCGAGCACGAGGAGCGCTACCGCCGGGTCCGCAAGGCGTCCGACGAGACCGGGCGCAGCGTCGGCACCCTCGCCGACCTTCAGGGGCCGAAGATCCGCCTCGGCCATTTCGGTGAGGGACCCGTACTCCTCGAACGCGGCGACAGCTTCACCATCACCGTCGAGGAGGGCGTCGAGGGCGACCGCCACGTCTGCGGCACCACCTACGCGGGCCTGGCCGAGGACGTCACCCCCGGCGAACGGGTCCTCGTCGACGACGGCAAGGTCTGCCTGGAGGTGACCGGCGTCGACGGACCCCGGGTGCGCACCCGGGTGATCGAGGGCGGCATGGTCTCCGACCACAAGGGCCTGAACCTCCCCGGGGTCGCGGTGTCCGTGCCCGCCCTGTCGAAGAAGGACGAGGACGACCTGCGCTGGGCGCTTCGCAACGGCTTCGACGTCGTCGCCCTCTCCTTCGTCCGCAGCGGGCGCGACGTCCTCGACGTCCACCGCATCATGGACGAGGAGGGCCGCCGGCTGCCGGTCATCGCCAAGGTGGAGAAACCGCAGGCGGTCGAGAACATCGAGGACATCGTCGCCGCCTTCGACGGCATCATGGTCGCCCGGGGCGACCTCGGCGTCGAGATGCCCCTGGAGCAGGTGCCGATCGTCCAGAAGCGCGCCATCAAGCTCGCCAGGCGCAACGCCAAGCCGGTCATCGTCGCCACCCAGATGCTCGACTCGATGATCGACAACGCCCGCCCCACCCGCGCCGAGGCCTCCGACGTCGCCAACGCGGTCATCGACGGCACGGACGCCGTGATGCTCTCCGGCGAGACCAGCGTCGGCAAGCACGCGACCGACACGGTGCGCACCATGGCCCGGATCGTCGAAGCGGCCGAGGAGGACATCCTCGCCAAGGGCCTGCCCCCGCTGACCGAGGGCAGCAAGCCCCGCACCCAGGGCGGCGCCGTCGCCCGCGCCGCCGCCGAGACCGGCGACTTCCTGGGTGCGAAGTTCCTGGTCGCCTTCACCCAGTCCGGCGACACCGTCCGCCGGCTGTCCCGCTACCGCTCGCCCATTCCGCTGCTCGCCTTCACCCCGGAACCGGCGACCCGCTCGCAGCTCAGCCTGACCTGGGGAGTGGAGACCTTCCTCGGCCCGCACGTGGACTCCACGGACGCGATGGTCGACCAGGTGGACGAACTGCTCACCCGGTACGGCCGCTGCGAGAAGGGCGACGTCGTGGTGATCACGGCGGGCTCCCCGCCGGGGGTGTCCGGCACGACCAATCTGGTGCGGGTCCACCACATCGGGGAGGACGACGACTGAACGGGTGTCACCGTTCTGCGCGCTAGGGGCCTTCGAAACGAAGGTGAAAGTGCCCCGGGTGGGACTCGAACCCACACTGAATGCCTTTTGAGGGCATCGTCTCTGCCGATTGGACTACCGGAGCCTCTTCGAACCGAAGGTCAGTGTAGCCCCTCGGTGACTCAAACATACAGGAGCTAGGTAGGCTCTTGTCAGCAGTACCCCTGCCCCGAACGAGGAGCCCACGTGACCGCCCCCGAGTCGCCCCAGCCCGCCGACGTGACCGACGACGACCAGTCGCACGTTCCTCCGCTGACGACCCGAGTCGTCATCGCCGAGGACGAGGCGCTCATCCGGCTGGATCTCAAAGAGATGCTGGAGGAGGAGGGCTACTCCGTCGTCGGTGAGGCCGGTGACGGGGAGCAGGCGGTCGAGCTGGCCCGGGAGCACAAGCCCGACCTCGTGATCCTGGACGTGAAGATGCCCAAGCTGGACGGCATCTCCGCGGCCGAGAAGATCGCCGAGGAGAGCATCGCGCCGGTGCTGATGCTGACCGCCTTCTCGCAGCGCGACCTGGTGGAGCGGGCCCGGGACGCCGGGGCCATGGCGTACCTCGTGAAGCCGTTCAGCAAGAGCGACGTCGTACCGGCGATCGAGATGGCCGTGTCGCGGTTCACGGAGCTGAAGGCGCTGGAGAAGGAGGTCGCCGACCTCAGCCAGCGGCTGGAGACGCGCAAGCTGGTGGACCGCGCCAAGTCCGTGCTGCAGACGGAGTACGGGCTGACCGAGCCGGCCGCCTTCCGGTGGATCCAGAAGACCTCGATGGACCGGCGGATGTCGATGCAGCAGGTGGCCGAGGCGGTCATCCAGGACGCCGAGGAGAAGAAGGCGGCCAAGGGCTGATCCAGGACTGAACCGGGGCCGACCCCCGGTCTGTCCGCGGGCGTACGAGTGAGGCCCGCGTCCCCGGTCCGGGGGGCGCGGGCCTCAGCCGTGTGCGTGGTGTGCCGGTCGCGTCAGTCCTCGCCGAGGTACGCCTTGCGGACCGACTCGTCGTGGAGCAGGTCCCGGCCGCTGCCGGACAGGACGATGTTGCCGACCTCCATGACGTGGCCCTGGTCGGCCAGGGAGAGGGCCGCCTGGGCGTTCTGCTCGACCAGCAGGATGGTGGTGCCCTGCGACTTCAGCTCCGCGATGGTCGCCATGATCTTCTGCATCATGATCGGCGAGAGGCCCATGGAGGGCTCGTCGAGCATGAGCAGCTTGGGCTGGGACATCAGCGCGCGGCCCATGGCGAGCATCTGCTGCTCACCGCCCGACAGGGTGCCCGCGGCCTGCTTGCGGCGCTCCCCGAGGATCGGGAAGAGGTCGTAGGCCCGCTGGATGTCCTTCTCGATGCCCGCCCGGTCGCTGCGCAGGAAGGCACCGAGGCGGAGGTTGTCCTCGATGGTCATGCGGGGGAAGATGTGCCGGCCCTCGGGCGAGTGGGCGAGCCCCAGGGAGACGATCTTGTGGGCGGGGATCTTCTTCAGCGACTTGCCGTTGAACCTGATCTGGCCGCCGACGGGCTTGAGGAGCCCGGAGAGCGTACGCAGCGTGGTGGTCTTGCCGGCGCCGTTGGTGCCGATGAGGGTGACCACCTCGCCGGCCTCGACCGTGAACGAGATGCCCTTGACGGCCTGGATCTTCCCGTAGGCGACTTTGAGGTCCTCGACTTCGAGGAGTGCGGTCATCGGTCGTTCTCCTTGCCGGGCGCGGCGTCCGTGGTGGCCTCGGCGGCGGCTTCGGCGGCCTCGACTTCGGCGGCTTCGGCGGCGCCGGGGTCGTTCTCCAGGGGTTCACCGATGTAGGCGGCGATGACGCGTTCGTCGCCCTGGACGGTGGCGGCGTCGCCCTCGACGAGTTTCTGGCCCTGGACGAGGACGGCCACGCGGTCGCAGAGGTTGAAGATGAACCGCATGTCGTGCTCGATGACGAGGACGGCGGTCCCCCGGTCGCGGATGGCGAAGATGAGTTCCTCGGCCGCCCGGGTCTCCTGGGGGTTCATACCGGCGGTGGGTTCGTCGAGGAGCAGCAGTCCGGGTTCGCTGGCGAGGGCGCGGGCGATCTCGAGCTTGCGCTGCTCGCCGTAGGGCAGGTTGCGGGCGAGGTGGTCGGCCTTGGCCCCGAGGCCGACGAACTCCAGGAGTTCCGTGGCGCGTTCGCGGGACGCCGCCTCGGCCTTGTGGAAGCCGGGGCCGCGCAGGACGGCCGACCAGAAGCCCTCCTTGGTGCGGGTGTGGCGGCCGACGAGGACGTTCTCCAGAACGGTCATGTTGCCGAAGAGCCGGATGTTCTGGAACGTCCGGGCGATGCCGGCGGCGGTGACCTTGAAGGACTTGGGCGGCAGGACCTGGCCCTTGTAGCGGACCTCGCCCTCGGTCGGGATGTAGAGACCGGTGAGGCAGTTGAAGAAGGTGGTCTTGCCGGCGCCGTTGGGGCCGATGAGCCCGACGATCTCGCCGCTGCTGACGGTGAGGTCGACGTCGCGGACGGCGGTGAGACCGCCGAAGCGCATGGTGACGCCGCGTGCGTCGAGGACCGTGGTGCCGGGGGCGGGGGCGCCCGGGGAGGTGTCCTTGGTGGTGGTGTCGGTGGTCATGGTGGTCAGGCCCCTGTCTTGCTCAGGACTGTGGGCGCGTCGGCCTCTTCGTGGAACTCCAGCTTGCGGCGCCGGTTGGGGATGAGTCCCTCGGGCCGGAAGCGCATCAGCAGGACCAGCGCGAGACCGAAGGCGAGGAGCTGGTAGTCGCCGAGGAACTGGAGCTTGTTGGGGATCAGGAAGAGCAGCGCGGCACCGATGAGGGGTCCGGCGATGGTGCCCATGCCGCCGAGGACGACCGCGGCGAGCAGGAAGGCGGAGTTGGGCGGGGTGGTGCCGGCGAACAGGTACTGCTCCGGGGTCACGGTGTAGGTGACGTGCGCCTGGACGGTGCCGGCGAGACCGGCGAGGGTGGCGCCGACGGCGAAGGCGATGAGCTTGACGCGGAAGCCGTTGATGCCCATGGCGAGTGCCGCGGTCTCGTCCTCGCGGATGGCGACCCAGGCACGGCCGATGCGCGAGTCGCCGCTGCGCCGGAAGACGAGGACGACCACGGCCGTGATGAGGAGCATCAGGAAGAAGTAGTTCGCGAACCGGCCGATGGTGAACCCGGCGATGTCGTGCTGGACGCCGAGGTCGAAGCCGAGGATGTTCAGGTCCGGGATGGACGCGATGCCGTTGGAGCCGTTGGTGATGTCCGGACCCGAGGTGCCGTCGGTGTTGTTGACCGCGATGCGGAAGATCTCACCGAAGCCGAGGGTGACGATGGCGAGGTAGTCGCCGCGCAGCCGCAGGGTCGGGGCGCCGATGAGCACGCCGAAGATCAGGGAGGCCACGGCCCCGACGAGTACGGCGGCCCAGAACGGGAAGTGGACGCCGAGCGGTGAGCTGGGCGAGCCGGAGACCAGGGCGGCCGCGTAGGCGCCGACGCCGAGGAAGGCGACGTAGCCGAGGTCGAGCAGGCCGGCGAGGCCGACGACGATGTTGAGACCGAGGGCGACCGTGGCGAAGATGAGGATGTAGACGCCGAGGGTCGCGTACTGGTCGTCGGTCTGTGTGAAGGGGAAGCAGGCCGCGGCGACGAAGGCACCGCAGACGGTGATGTTCTGGTGCCGTGCGGTGATCTGCGAGGCATGGGCGATCAGGCCGGAGCGGTTGAGGGCGCTGAACCCGAAGCCGGCGGTGATCAGGAACCCGACGAAGAGCTCGTCGTACTCGGTGCCGATGCCGTAGGTGAAGATCACCAGGGCGAGGGCCAGGACCGCGACGATGATCAGGATCTCGACGTAGGACGGCAGGGCGCGCACGGGGCCGGGGCTGTGCGAGGTGAAGGCGGCCCGCACGGTGGCCCAGCGGTGGCCGCTGTCGTGCTTGAACCGCTCCCAGCCGGTGTCGTCCGGGTCGAACGGGTCGGGTTCCGGCCGCTCGAAGGGAAGGGCGAGGGCGCCGACGAGGGCGATCAGCGTGGCGGCCGCGACGACGTAGCCGCCGGGCTCCAGGTTGACCAGGCCGCCCAGGTCGAAGCTGATGGCGAGGACGGTGTACCAGGCGGTGGCGAAGGTGCCCAGCGTGGCGTACTTGAGGGCGGCGTCGCCGCCGGACGGGGTGAGCCAGCCCAGTCCCTTGACGCCGTAGGACGAGAGTCCGAGCAGGGTGGCGAGTGCGCCGCCCACGAGGACGAGGACCTGGAGGCCGCCGGGGTAGCCGTAGACGGTGAGGTCGCCGGGGAACTCGGCGGTCCAGGTCCACGCGAGGAACGTGGAGACGACCGCGAGGGCGCTGCCGCCGGTGGCGAGGGCGCGGCCGAGATGCGCGGGTATGCCGATGAGGCCGGTGGGCGTGGTCGTGGCGGGGGCGGCCGGGGCGGTGGAAGGGGGAGTCTGTGTGGTCATCGGTGTCACGCCCTGTCCGCAACGCGTTCGCCGAGCAGGCCCTGTGGCCTGAACAACAGCACGAGGATGAGGAGGATGAAGGCCCAGACTTCGGCCCAGGACTGGCTGCCGAACTTGTCCAGGCCGGGGATGTCGGCGATGTAGGCGGTGGCCAGGGTCTCGACCACGCCGAGGACCACCCCGCCGATCATGGCGCCGTAGATGTTGCCGATGCCGCCGAGGACCGCCGCGGTGAAGGCCTTGAGGCCGAGGATGAAGCCCATCTTGAAGTCGATCTGGCCGTACTTGAGGCCGCTGGCGACGCCTCCGACGGCGGCGAAGACGGCACCGAGGGCGAAGGCGACCACGATGATGCGGTCGGTGTTGACGCCCATCAGCTTCGCGGTGTCGGGGTCCTGCGCGGTGGCCTGCATGCCGCGTCCGGTGCGGGTGCGCAGCACGAAGTAGGCGAGGAAGGCCATGCTGAGGGGTGCGGCGATCAGCAGGAAGATGTCGCCGGTCTGCAGCGTGGCACTGCCGATGCTGAAGGGGCCGCCCTCGATCTGCGGGAAGGGCAGCTTGGACTTGGCCTCGGGGTAGAAGGCCCAGACGGCCTGCTGGAGCGCCAGGGAGAGACCGATGGCGGTGATGAGCGGGGCCAGGCGGGGCGCGCCGCGCAGCGGGCGGTAGGCGAACCGTTCCGCTCCGATGGCGACGAGGACCGAGACGATCACGGCGCCGAGCAGCATCAGGGGCAGGGCCACCCAGATGGAGGTGCCGTCGGGCAAGACGTACAGATGTACGGTGAGGGCGCCGAAGGCGCCGACCATGAAGATCTCGCCGTGGGCGAAGTTGATGAGCTGGACAATGCCGTAGACCATTGTGTAGCCGATGGCGACCAGGCCGTACATGGATCCCAGTAGCAGGCCGTTGACCAGCTGCTGCGGCAGTTCGTTCACCGCATGTCCTCCGAGACTTTCGCGATGCTTCGACGGATGGGGCCGGATGCGAGTCCGCGCGGGACGCCAGTGGAACAGCGCCCCGCGCGGCTCTTGGGAGTGGTGCGGGCGGTGATCAGCCGGTGAAGGTGCCGGACTTCACGGTGCCCCACGCCCCGTCCTTGACGGAGTACACGGTGAGCTGCTTGTTGGTGGCGTCACCGAACTCGTCGAAGGAGACCTTGCCGGTCACTCCGTCGAAGGAGACGTTCTGCATCGCGTCGACGACCTTGGCGCGGGCGTCGTCGGGAAGCTTGCCGTCGTTGTCCTCGACGACCTTCTTGACGGCCTCGATGATCGCCCACGCCGAGTCGTAGGAGTAGCCGCCGTACGCCTCGTAGGCCTCCTTGTAGCCGGCGCTCTTGTAGTTGGCGACGAACTCCTTGGCGGAGGGGAGCTCCTCGACGGGCGCGCCGACCGAGGTGGCGAGGTCGCCGGTGCCCGCGGCACCCGCCAGCTTGATGAAGTCGGCGCTGTAGATGCCGTCGCCGCCGACCAGCGGGATCTTGGCGCCGGCTTCCTTGATCTGCTTGCTCAGCGGACCGGCCTGCGGGTACTCGCCGCCGTAGTAGACGACGTCGGCGCCCGCGTTCTTGACCTTGGTGGCGACCGCGCTGAAGTCCTTGCTCTCGGGGTTGATGTGCTCGGTGCCGACGACCTCGCCGCCGAGCTTCTTGAACTCGTCGGTGAAGGTGGCGGCGAGGCCGGCGCCGTAGGTCTTCTTGTCGTCGATGACGAAGACCTTCTTCTTCTTGGCGTCGTTGTAGACGTACTGCGCGGCGAACGGGCCCTGGATGGCGTCCGTGGTCGCGGTGCGGAAGTACGACTTGTACGGCCGGACCTTCTTGGTCTGCCAGTCCACGCCCTGGCTGAGGGCGGGGTTGGTGTTGGCGGGGGAGACCTCGACCAGCTTGGCGGTGTCGAAGACCTTCTGCATGGACTCGCCGACGGAGGAGTTCAGCGGACCGACGACGCCGAGCACGTCCTTGTTGGCGACGAGCTTGGTGGCGTTCTGCTGGCCGACGGAGGCCTGGCCCTGGTCGTCGAGGGCTTCGACCTTGAAGGTGACGCCCTCGACGTGCTTCTCCTTGTTGGCGGTCTTGGCCGCCAGGTCCACCGAGTTCTTGATGCCGAGGCCGAGCGCGGACAGGTCGCCGGTCAGCGGGGCGTCGACGCCGATGACGACGGTGGTGCCACCGCCGCCGTTGCCGGAGTCGGAGCCGCCGCCGTCGTCGTCGCGCGAGCCGCAGGCGGTGAGGGTGAGCGCTCCCGCCGCCAGAGCGGCGGTGATGGCGATGAGCGAACGTTGACGCACGATCAGTCCTTTCCCTGGCACGGCCGCTTCCCCGTGGAGACGGCCGAGTCGAGCGCGGGGCCGAAATGACAATCCGACGGCGCGGTGACTGGCCGTGACTCTAGGCGTGTGCAGGGAAGGTGGAGGAGGGTCTGACTCAGGCTGTGACTCTCTTGTTATGACACTTGGTATTGCAGAGCGGTACTGGCTGGGAAGAAGGGCTGAATTCAGGCCGATTCGCCCTGTCCGCATGCTGAGAACCCGCAGGACCGACGGGGCGTGTTCAGGTGTCTGGGGCGTTTTGGTGATTACCTGGAATCCTTGCCGCAGGCGGCCTCCAGGGTCCTGGAGAGGTCGTGCGCATAGCGCGCGCCCAGGATGAAACTGTGGGCCTCTATTGCGCGCGTATTACGCAGTGTTACATCCAGGAAAGGGAGTCCGGGATTCCGGGGCGCTTTTTCACATTCCGTCACCCGGAGGGTCACGATGATCTTGCGGGCGGAATGCGAATTTGTCTGGAAAGGTGCCGCGGGGGAGGTGGTCGCCGACAGGCCGTCGTAGGGCTGGGTCAGCCGGGTCACGGTGACGGGCGGTCCCGAGCGCACGCTCAGCAGCACCGTGAAGGTGAAACCGTCGGCCGCGGGTCCCGGGGAGCCGGTCGCCGGGGCCATGTAGACGAGGTCGACCGCCTGGGACGGGTAGGGCGGCGGGGGAGGGGGGCTCGGCTGCGGCCGGCTCGCGTACAGGTAACCGCCGCCCGCCGGGACGAGGAGGGCGGCGCCGCAGACGAGGAGGGTCCTGCGGTGGCGTGCGCAGGCCCGGGCGAGGCGGCCGCGCGGACGGGGTGGCGGTGCCTCCCTCACGAGGGTGTCCTCGCCCGGCTCGACGGGGCCGATCCCGCTCACGACAGCCGCGGGCCGTGGCCCGGACCGCCGTCGCGGTGCCCCTCGGCGCGTGTCCGCCATGCCTGAGCGCCGGTCAACCGCACGGCCTCGCAGGCGCCTTGGTCTCGCCCGGCGGCCCGCGCCGCGTCCACGGCCTTTCGCGGAGCGCCGTACTGACGGTTCGACAGTCCCATCGACTGATGGTCGCCGCAGGGCGCCCCGCCGTCCAGCGTCCCGCACGCCCGGTGCCCCGGTGCCCGGTGCCAGGTGCCCCGGCGCCCCGGTGCCCGAGGCCGGCGCCTGGTGCCCGGCGCCTGGTGCAGGGCGTGGGGCACCCGGCGCTCGGCGCTCAGCCCGCCGCGCGCGCCGGGGCCGCGTCGCCGGGGTTCACGTCCCGCAGCAGGCAGGTCAGCCGGGCCGTGCACACCCGGCGGTCCTGCTCGTCGCTGATCACGACCTCGTACGTCGCCGTCGAGCGGCCCCGGTGCACCGGCGTGGCCACCCCGGTGACCAGGCCGGAGCGGACGCCGCGGTGGTGGGTGCAGTTCAGGTCGACACCGACGGCGATCTTCGAGGCGCCGCCGTGCAGCATCGAGCCGACCGACCCGAGCGTCTCGGCCAGCACGGCAGAGGCGCCGCCGTGCAGCAGGCCGTACGGCTGGGTGTTGCCCTCCACGGGCATGGTGCCTACGACCCGGTCCGCCGACGCCTCGACGATCTGGACGCCCATGCGGGTGCCCAGATGACCGGCGGAGAACAGCGCGGGCAGGTCGACGCCGAGCGCGGCGTACTCGTCGATGACCTCCTGCGGGAACTGCACCTGCTGCTGCTCGCCCATGGGCCGGCTCCGTTTCCTCGATCCGTCGGGGGCCCGCCGGCCGGCCGCCACGACCGGCGTGACCGGCCGGCCACGTTGCTGAGCAAACGCTCAGTCGGTCGCCGATTGTTCCAGACGGACGACCACGGACTTGCTGGCCGGGGTGTTGCTGGTGTCCGCGGTGGCGTCCAGCGGCACCAGGACGTTGGTCTCCGGGTAGTACGCCGCCGCGCAGCCCCGGGCCGTCGGGTAGTGCACGACGCGGAAACCGGGCGCCCGCCGCTCCACCCCGTCCCGCCACTCGCTCACCAGGTCGACGTACGCGCCGTCCGCGACGTCCAGCCTCCGGGCGTCCTCGGGGTTGACCAGGACGACCCGGCGGCCGTTCCTGATGCCCCGGTAACGGTCGTCCAGGCCGTAGATGGTGGTGTTGTACTGGTCGTGCGAGCGCAGCGTCTGCAGCAGCAGGCGGCCCTCGGGCAGCTCGGGGAACTCCACCGGCGCGGCGGTGAAGTTGGCCTTCCCGGTGGCCGTCGGGAAGCGCCGCTCGTCGCGCGGGGCGTGCGGCAGCGCGAAGCCCCCGGGGTGCGCCACGCGCGCGTTGAAGTCCTCGAAGCCCGGCACGACACGCCCGATGCGGTCGCGGATCGTCGCGTAGTCCTTCTCGAACTCCTCCCACGGCGTGCGGCTCTCCTCGCCCAGCACCCGGCGCGCCAGCCGGCACACGATCGCCGGCTCGGACAGCAGGTGCCGGCTCGCGGGCTCCAGCCTGCCGCGGGAGGCGTGCACCATGCCCATGGAGTCCTCCACGGTCACGAACTGCTCGCCGCCGCCCTGCAGATCGCGCTCGGTGCGGCCCAGCGTCGGCAGGATCAGCGCCCGCGCGCCCGTGACCGCGTGCGAGCGGTTCAGCTTCGTCGACACGTGCACGGTGAGCCGCGCGCGGCGCATGGCCGCCTCGGTGACCTCCGTGTCGGGCGAGGCGGAGACGAAGTTGCCGCCCATGGCGAAGAAGACCTTCGCCTCGCCGTCGCGCAGCGCGCGGATGGCCCGCACGACGTCGTAGCCGTGCTCGCGCGGCGGGGCGAAGCCGAACTCCTTCTCCAGGGCGTCCAGGAACGCGGGCGCGGGCCGCTCGAAGATGCCCATCGTGCGGTCGCCCTGCACGTTGGAGTGGCCGCGCACCGGGCACACGCCCGCACCGGGGCGCCCGATGTTGCCGCGCAGCAGAAGGAAGTTGACCACTTCGCGGATCGTCGGCACCGAGTGCTTGTGCTGGGTCAGGCCCATCGCCCAGCACACGATGGTGCGCTTCGAGGCGAGCACCATGCGCAGCGCCTCCTCGATCTCCGCGCGCGAGAGACCGGTCGCCGCGAGCGTCCGGTCCCAGTCGGCGGCGCGGGCCGCCGCGGCGAACTCCTCGTAGCCGTGCGTGTGTTCCTCGACGAACGCCTCGTCGACCGCGCCCTCGGTCTCCAGGATCAGCTTGTTGAGGAGCCGGAACAGGGCCTGGTCGCCGCCGAGACGGATCTGCAGGAACAGGTCGGTGAGGGAGGCGCCCGCGGTCAGGCCCTTGGGGGTCTGCGGATTCTTGAAACGCTCCAGACCCGCCTCGGGCAGCGGATTGACGCTGATGATCCGCGCGCCGTTCGCCTTGGCCTTCTCCAGGGCCGAGAGCATCCGCGGGTGGTTGGTGCCCGGGTTCTGGCCGGCCACGATGATCAGGTCGGACTCGTACAGGTCCTCCAGCAGGACGCTGCCCTTGCCGACGCCGATGGTCTCGGACAGGGCCGAGCCGGACGACTCGTGGCACATGTTGGAGCAGTCCGGCAGGTTGTTGGTGCCCAGCTCGCGGGCGAAGAGCTGGTAGAGGAACGCCGCCTCGTTGCTGGTGCGCCCCGAGGTGTAGAAGACGGCCTCGTCGGGCGAGTCCAGCGCGGCGATCTCCTCCGCGACGATGTCGAAGGCGCGCTCCCAGGTGACCGGCTCGTAGTGCTCGCCGCCCTCGGGCAGGTACACCGGGTGCGTCAGCCGGCCCTGCTGGCCCAGCCAGTAGCCGCTGCGGGTCGCGAGGTCGGCCACGGGGTGCGCGGCGAAGAACTCCGGGGTGACCCGGCGCAGGGTGGCCTCCTCGGCCACGGCCTTCGCGCCGTTCTCGCAGAACTCCGCCTTGTGCCGGTGGTCGCCCTCCGGCCAGGCGCAGCCCGGGCAGTCGAAGCCGTCCTTCTGGTTGACGTTCAGCAGCGTCAGCGCCGTCCGCCGCACACCCATCTGCCGTTGCGCGATCCGCAGGGTGTGGCCGATGGCGGGGATGCCCGCCGCCGCGTGCTTGGGTTCCGAGACCTGCGGCGCGTCCTGAACCGGGTCACCCTTGGGCGGCTTGCTCGCCATCGCGCGCTCCTTCGCCTACGCGTTGTGAAGTACGTCTCCGATCCTCGCACGCCCCGTCGGCGCCGAGGCGGTCCGGGAGGGGCGGAGGTGGTGAGCAAAGCTCGCGGAACCTGCGGGGGCGCCGTCGGGCGCCCGGCGCGGAACGGCGAGGGCGGGGCCGAGTGTCAGTGGCACGTGGCAGGATCGGTGTCGTGGCGAAGACAGCATCGAAGAAGACCGACAGCACCTCCGGCGGCCGACCGCGGCTGATGCTCATGGACGGGCACTCGCTGGCGTACCGCGCGTTCTTCGCGCTGCCCGCGGAGAACTTCACGACCGCGACGGGCCAGCCGACCAACGCGATCTACGGCTTCGCGTCGATGCTGGCCAACACCCTGCGTGACGAGGCGCCCACGCACTTCGCGGTGGCGTTCGACGTCTCCCGCAAGACCTGGCGGTCCGAGGAGTTCACCGAGTACAAGGCGAACCGCTCCAAGACCCCGGACGAGTTCAAGGGGCAGGTCGAGCTGATCGGCGAGCTGCTCGACTCCATGCACGTCCCCCGCTTCGCCGTCGAGGGCTTCGAGGCGGACGACGTCATCGCCACCCTCGCCACCCAGGCCGAGGCCGAGGGCTTCGACGTCCTGATCGTCACCGGCGACCGGGACTCCTTCCAGCTCGTCAGCGAGCACACCACGGTGCTGTACCCGACCAAGGGCGTCTCCGAGCTGACCCGCTTCACCCCGGAGAAGGTCTTCGAGAAGTACGGACTGACCCCCGCCCAGTACCCCGACTTCGCGGCGCTGCGCGGCGACCCGTCCGACAACCTGCCCGGCATCCCCGGCGTGGGCGAGAAGACGGCAGCGAAGTGGATCAACCAGTTCGGATCCTTCGCGGAGCTGGTCGAGCGCGTCGACGAGGTCAAGGGCAAGGCCGGGCAGAACCTCCGCGACCACCTGGAGTCCGTCAAGCTCAACCGCCGGCTCACCGAGCTGGAGCGCCGGGTCGAGCTGCCGAGGACCGTCGCCGACCTGGAGCGGAGCGCGTACGACCGCAAGGGCGTCGCGATGATCCTGGACACCCTGGAGATCCGCAACCCCTCCCTGCGCGAGCGGCTCTACGCCGTGGACCCGGGCGCCGCGGAGGCCGAGGCCGCCCCGGTGGTCGCGGACGGCGTGGAACTGGACGGCACGGTGCTGGGCACGGGCGAGCTGGCCGGCTGGCTCGCCGAGCACGGGCAGCAGCCGCTCGGCGTGGCCACGGTTGACACCTGGGCGCTGGGCACCGGCTCGGTCACCGAGGTCGCGCTGGCGGCGGCCGACGGGAAGGCCGCCTGGTTCGACCCGACGGAGAGCGACGAGGCCGACGAGAGGGCGTTCCGGGCCTGGCTCTCCGACCCCGGGCGGCCGAAGGTCCTGCACAACGCCAAGGACGCGATGCGCGTCTTCGCCGAGCACGGCTGGAGCCTCGCCGGCGTGGGCATGGACACCGCGCTGGCCGCCTACCTGGTCAAGCCGGGCCGCCGCTCCTTCGACCTGGACGCGCTGTCCCTGGAGTACCTGCACCGCGAGCTGGCCCCCGCCGCCGCGGCCGACGGGCAGCTCGCCTTCGGCACGGACGAGGGCGCCGAGGCCGAGGCGCTGATGGTGCAGGCCCGCGCCATCCTCGACCTGGGCGAGGCCTTCGAGGGCCGCCTCGCCGACGTCGGCGCCGCCGACCTGCTGCGCGACGTGGAGCTGCCCACGTCCGCCCTGCTCGCCCGCATGGAGCGGCACGGCATCGCGGCCGACCGGGAACACCTCCGGGCCATGGAGCAGATGTTCGCGGGCGCCGTCCAGCAGGCGGTGAAGGAGGCCCACGCGGCGGCCGGACGGGAGTTCAACCTGGGCTCGCCCAAGCAGCTCCAGGAGGTCCTCTTCGGCGAGCTGAACCTGCCCAAGACCAAGAAGACCAAGACCGGCTACACCACCGACGCCGACGCCCTGGCCTGGCTTGCCGCCCAGACGGACAACGAGCTGCCGGTGATCATGCTGCGCCACCGCGAGCAGGCCAAGCTGCGGGTCACGGTGGAGGGCCTGATCAAGACGATCGCCGCGGACGGCCGCATCCACACCACGTTCAACCAGACCGTCGCCGCGACCGGCCGCCTCTCCTCCACGGACCCGAACCTGCAGAACATCCCGGTCCGCACCGACGAGGGCCGCGCCATCCGCCGCGGCTTCGTGGTCGGCGAGGGCTTCGAGTCCCTGATGACGGCCGACTACAGCCAGATCGAGCTGCGGGTGATGGCACACCTCTCCGAGGACGCGGGCCTGATCGAGGCGTTCACCTCCGGCGAGGACCTGCACACCACCGCCGCCGCCCAGGTCTTCTCCGTCGAGCAGTCGGCCGTGGACGCGGAGATGCGCCGCAAGATCAAGGCCATGTCCTACGGGCTGGCGTACGGCCTGTCCGCCTTCGGCCTCTCCCAGCAGCTCAACATCGAGGCGGCCGAGGCCCGCGGCCTGATGGACGCCTACTTCGAGCGCTTCGGCGGCGTACGCGACTACCTGCGCCGCGTCGTCGACGAGGCACGGGCCACCGGCTACACGGCCACCCTCTTCGGCCGCCGCCGCTACCTGCCCGACCTCAACAGCGACAACCGCCAGCGCCGCGAGGCGGCCGAGCGCATGGCCCTGAACGCACCGATCCAGGGCACGGCGGCCGACATCGTCAAGATCGCCATGCTCAACGTGGACAAGGCGCTGAGCGAGGCCGGCCTCCGCTCCCGCATGCTCCTCCAGGTCCACGACGAAATCGTCCTGGAGATCGCCCCGGGCGAACGCAAGGCGGCGGAAGAACTGGTCCGCCGGGAAATGGCCAACGCGGTGCGGCTCAGGGTCCCCCTGGGCGTCTCGGTGGGCGCGGGCGACGACTGGGAGTCGGCAGCCCACTAGCGCCGCCGTCCTGGCCGGGGGGCTGCTGGGGCGGTGAAGCCCGCTTGGGTGAAGTCGGGGGTGAGGGCGGGCGCAGCGGCACTTCGCCGCATCGGGCCGCCCGCCCGCCCACCGCGACACCGGGCACGGACGGCGCCGGGGCGGGGCGCTCGTCCGCCCGGCCCCCGCCGGACGGCGCCCGGTTCCACCCGCCCGCCCGTCCCCGTCACTCCGGTGGCCCCCGAGGAAACGCCCCGCCCCCGCACTCGCCCCAGGATGCGGGCATGGGTATACGCATGCTCCACCACCGGACGACACCGGCACGGGCACGCACCGACGGACCCGCCCGCGTGCCACACCTCCCGGTCCCGGTCTGCGCACCGGGCGCAAGTACCGGCCGCACCCCCTCCACCCCCGCCACGGTCCTGCACCGCACCGCGAAGGACCTCCGCCGCAGACTCGCCCGCCGGGCCCCTGCGCCGACCGACACCACGGCGACCAGCGGCCCGCGGGAGTCTCCGGCCCGGCACCAGCGGGCCGACGCCCGGCACCAGTGGGCCGACCTGCTCCGCGGCTACCTCGCCCTCGCCCTCACCCTGCTGCCGCGCCCCCGCCCCACCCGCACCTTCACCGTGTTCGTCGCGCCCGCCGACACCCTGGGCGCACGACGCGCCGGTCCGGCCCCGTACTGAGCGCGGCCCGCGGCGCATGTGGCCAACCGGTGAATACCGGGCACGAACGGGTGCCCGTGCAAAGCAAGTTGTCGTAGGGTCGCCTGCGGCACCGTACGGTCGAACGGACGAACACCGTGCTCGGAGGGGTGTGGTGCAACCGTAGGGGCCCCACGATCGTCACAACAGGACGGGCACAGCGGGTACAACGGGCGAGCACGACGGCACAAGACGCACGGAGCAGGACGCGCGGGCGTCCAGGGGAGGGGTCACTCTATGGCGGCGCATTTCGACAGGAGGCTCCGCAAGGCGGCGGTCACCACCACCGTCGCGGCGGTCGTGGTCGCGGCCCTGTCCGCGTCCCAGGCCCCCGACGTGACGGCCGACAGCAACGGCAGGCAGACCGCCGCCGACAACGTGCCGTCGTCCGACACGCCCGCCACCGAGAGCGCCACCGGCAACTCGCCCTACTACACCGACCTGCCGCCCCTCAACAGCCCCAGCCCCGCCCCCACCACGGGGATTCCCACGTCGCCGGGCGCGTCCGAGGCCGGCATTCCCGCGACCGTCCTCGACGCCTACAAGAAGGCCGAGTCGGAGCTGCGCCGTGCCAAGCCCGGCTGCAACCTGCCGTGGCAACTGCTCGCCGCCATCGGCAAGGTGGAGTCCGGTCAGGCCCGCGGCGGCCGCGTCGACGCCAACGGCACCACGATCGGCAGGATCATCGGCCCGCAGCTCGACGGCAACGGCTTCGCGCTCATCAAGGACACCGACAACGGCGTCTACGACGGCAACAGCAGCTACGACAACGCCGTCGGCCCCATGCAGTTCATCCCCTCCACCTGGGCGTGGGCGGGCCGCGACGGCAACGGCGACGGCAAGAAGGACCCCAACAACGTCTACGACGCCGCGCTCGCCGCCGGCCACTACCTGTGCCGCTTCGGCTGGGACCTGTCCGACCAGGCCGACCTCAACCGCGCGATCCTCAGCTACAACAACTCGCAGGACTACCTCAACACGGTCCTGTCGTGGCTGGAGCACTACCGCAGGGGCACCCACGAGATCCCGGACGGCACCGGCAGCCTCCCGGTGGGCCGCAGCGACGCCCCCTTCGCGGGCGCCGGCCCCTCCTCGCCGGGCCGCACGGGCGGGAGCAGCGGGCCCAGGACCCCCGGCACGGCGTCGCCCGGCCCGGACCGGTCCCCGGGCAAGCCGTCGACGCCGGCCAAGCCGTCGACACCGGGCAAGCCCACCAGCCCCGGGAATCCGGGCACCAAGCCCCCGACGGACCCGGCGCCGCCGACCGGGACCCCCACGCCGACGCCCACGCCCACCGACACCGTGCACCACCTGGAGAACGCCGGCACCACCGGGCTCACCGCGACCGCGGGCGAGATCTTCGCCAAGAGGATCAGCACCCGCGCCGAGACGGAGGACGGCGAAGCCGTCGGCAAGGTCCGCGTCCGCTTCACCATCCTGGGCGACACGGACGCCGCCTTCACCGGCGGCGAGAAGGTCGCCGCGGTCACCACCAACGCCTCCGGCGTGGCCGTCGCGCCCGCGCTGGTGGCCGGCGAGCAGACCGGGGCGTTCACCGTCCGCGCCACCGTGATCGGCCGTTCCGTCCCGGGCCTCGACTACAAGGCCACCGTCACCGAGCGCGTCGCCGACACCCTCACCCGCACCACCGACGCCGAACTGACGTGCACGCCGGGCGGCGAGTTCGCCGCGCCGGTCGAGGTGAAGGCCACGCTCAAGGGCGCCGTCGCGGACAAGGTCGCCGTCACGGCCACCCTCGTCAAGTCGGACGCCGACCCGGCCGAGAACGACAAGGGCCCCTACTTCAAGGACGCCGACGGCAAGCCCGTCCGCACCCTCACCGGCCTGACGACCGACGCCAAGGGCCTGCTGCGGCTCCCGAAGCTGTACGCCGACGACGCCGAGGGCACGTACGTCCTGCGCCTGACAACGGCGGGCGGCGCCACCCTCGACATCACCTTGAAGGTGGCCGAGGCGGCCGAACCGACGCCGGACCCGTCCACCGCGCCGTCCGAAAGCCCCTCGGCCGAACCGGAGGCGTGACCGCGGGCCCGGTGCGACGCCCCCGGGTGCGCGGTCACCGGCCCGGCCGGGCCTTGGTGTGCCGGGTGGGCTCCGCGGTGGCGGGGTCCTCCGGCCACGGGTGCTTCGGGTACCGGCCGCGCAGCTCCGCGCGGACGCCCCGGTACCCGTCCCGCCAGAAGGAGGCCAGGTCGGCGGTGACCGCGGCGGGTCGCCCGGCGGGGGAGAGCAGGTGCACGAGGAGAGGCACCCCCGCGACCTCCGGCGACCGCTGGAGCCCGAACATCTCCTGCAACTTCACCGCGAGGACGGGCTGTTCGGGATTGCCGTAGTCGACCCGGACCCTGGACCCGCTGGGGACGGTGATCCGCTCCGGGGCCAGCTCGTCGAGCCGTGCCGCCTCCCCGGAGGCCCAGGGCAGCAGCCGGGTCAGCGCCTCGGGCGCGTCGATCCGGCCCAGGTCCGCCCGCCGCCGCGCCCGGCCCAACTCCGGTTCCAGCCACTCGTCCACGCGGTCGAGGAGCGCCTCGTCGGCGACGTCCGGCCAGGGCTCGCCCAGGTGCCGTCGCAGGAACGCGAGACGCTTGCGCAGCAGCTCGAAATCGGCCGGCCGGCGCAGCAGCCCGAACCCTTCCCGCCGCAACCCCTCCAGCAGCGCGCCCCGTACGAGACGCGGGTCGGCGCCGGCGAGCGGCCGCACCGCCAGCTCCACCGCCCCGAGCCGTTCGACGCGCCGGGCCACCACGTCGCCGTCGGCCCAGTGCACCTCGTCCCGTTCCGTCAGCAGCGCCCGCGCCGCGAGCCGCGCGACGTCCTCGTCGACGACCGCGCCGAGCTGCACGCGCGCGTGCCCCCTGCCCACGGGCCGGTCGGCCACGGCGACGGCGATCCACCGCGCCCCGCGCAGCGCGGACGCCTCCGCCAGCTCCGCCCGGGTGCCGGACACCATCAGGTACGAACCGCCCTCCTTCCTGGCCACCCGCTCGGGAAACGCCAGAGCGGCCACCAGCCCGGCGAGCACGTCGTCCCCGGCCCGCTGCCGCGCGCGCCCGCCGGAGGCACCGTCCGCGGCACCCCGCAGCCGCCGCACCTCGGCCCGCCACCGTGCCCCGTAGGCGTCCCCGCCCCGCCGGGCCGCCCGCAGCGCGCCCGGAAGATCGTCCCCGTACTCCCGCGGCGCCTCCTCGCTCAACAGCCCCACCACTTCGGCGACCACCTCGCTCTCCGCGTCCCAGGAGCCTGTTCCGGAACCGCCGGTCCGGTTCCCGGCCGAGCCGGATGCCCCCGTTCCGGAGCCGCCGGTCCCGGAGGGGAGCGTGCCGGACCCGCCGTCCCCGGAGGCGTCGGGACCGGCCGCCCACGTGGTGCCGCCCGCAGGGCCCCGCGGGGCCGGGCCGCCGCCCGCCGCGGCACTCCCGCCCGCGGGCACCGCCCCGGCGCCCGGAGGCGCTGCCGCCGCCCGCGAACCGGACCGGCGCGACACCTCCGCGCTCAGCTCCGGCGCGTCCAGGAGCGCCCGGCCCAGCCGGGGATGCAGCCCGAGGCGGGCCAGCCGTGCGCCGCGCTCCGTCGCCCGCCCGGCCGCGTCCACCGCGCCCACCGCCGCCAGCACCGACCGGGCGGCCGACATGGCCCCGCCCGGCGGCGGATCGAGCAGCGCGAGACCGGACGCGTCCGGATCGCCCCAGCAGGCCGCCTGCAGCGCGAACGCCGTCAGGTCGGCCACCTTGATCTCCGGCGCCGGGAACGGCGGCAGACGGGCGTCCTCCGCCTCCGCCCAGCAGCGGTACACCACCCCCGGCGCCTCACGGCCGGCCCGGCCCGCCCGCTGCCGTGCCGCCGCCCGCGAGGCCCGTACCGTCGTCAGCGCGCTCAGCCCCCGCGCGTGGTCCACCCGCGGCTCCCGCGCGAGGCCCGCGTCCACGACCACCCGCACGCCCGGAACCGTCAGCGACGACTCGGCCACCGAGGTCGCCAGCACCACCCTGCGCCGCGCCCCGGGAGCCAGCACCGCGTCCTGCACGGCCGCGGGGGCCCGCCCGTGCACCTGGAGCACGTCGACGTCCCCGGGCGCCCCCAACAGCCCGGCGACGCGGGCGATCTCACCGACTCCCGGCAGGAAACACAGCACGTCCCCGTCCCGCTCGGCCAGCGCCCGGCGCACCACCGACGCCACGTGCGCGAGCAGGGCCGGGTCGACCCGCATCCCGTGCGGCGGCCGCACCGGACGCGCCGGAGGCGCCCACACGACCTCGACGGGATACGACACGCCCGGCGCCTCGACGACCGGCGCGCCGCCCAGCAGCCGGGACCAGCCCTCGGCATCGGTCGTGGCGGACGCGGCCACCAGCCGCAGCTCCGGCCGCAGGGCCTGCCGCACGTCCCACAGGAACGCCGCCGTCGTGTCCGCGTCCAGATGCCGCTCGTGGCACTCGTCCAGCACCACCGTGTCGACGCCCGTCAGTTCCTGGTCCCGCTGGAGGCGCTGCAGCAGCACACCGGTCGTGACGACCTCCACGCGCGCGTGGGGCCCGACGACCCGTTCACCGCGCACCGTGTACCCGATCCGCCCGCCCGGCCGCTCACCGAGCAGCCACGCCATCCGCCGCGCCGCGGCCCGCGCCGCGATCCGCCGCGGCTCGGCCACGACCACGCGCCGCGCGGAGGCGTCCGCCCCGTCCAGCAGACCGGCCAGTGCCAGCGGCACCAGCGTCGTCTTGCCGGTGCCGGGCGGCGCGACCAGCACCGCCGTGCCGTGCCCCTCCAGGGCCTCGTGCAGCGCGGGCAGGGCACCGCGCACGGGCAGCGCGTCCAGGGCGTCGTAACGGATCACGCCCCCAGTGTCGTACGTCCGCGAAAGCACCCTCCACGCGCGCGTGGACCCGCCCCGGCGCAGTCCCGCTGCGCCTCAGTCCCGCTCGCAGACGAAGATCGCCGTTCCCGGGATCAGGTGCCCGCGCAGCGGCGACCAGCCGCCCCACTCCGAGGTGTTCCAGTCCGGCCACTCCGGCTCCACGAGGTCCACCAGCCGGAACCCGGACGTCACCACGTCCCGCACCCGGTCGCCGAGCGTCCTGTGGTGCTCGACGTACACCGCGAGACCCTCCTCGTCCTGCTCGACGTACGGCGTGCGGTCGAAGTACGACGCGGACACCGACAGCCCCTCGGGACCGGGCTCGTCCGGGAACGCCCAGCGCAGCGGATGCGTGACGGAGAAGACGAAGCGGCCGCCGGGCCGCAGCACCCGGTGCACCTCCCGCAGCACCAGCCGCGGGTCGGCGACGAACGGCAGCGCCCCGTACGCCGAGCACGCCAGGTCGAACGAGCCGTCCGCGAAGGGCAGCACCGAGGCGTCGGCGCACACCAGCGGGAACGAGCCGCCGATGCGCAGCGCGTGCTGGAGCTGGCGGTGGGAGAGGTCCAGGGCCACCGGGCGGGCGCCCTGGGCGGTCAGCCAGCGCGAGCACTGGGCGGCGCCGGCGCCGATCTCCAGGACGTCCTTGCCCTTCAGCTCCTCCGGCGGGCCGAGCAGCTCGGCCTCCACCTCGTCCAGGCCCTCGGGACACCACACGAAGCGGTCGTCGCCGAGGAAGGTGCCGTGCTCGGTCTGGTACTCGTCCGCGTTCCGGTCCCACCAGCCGCGGTTGGCGCGGGAACTCTCCGTGACACCGGCCGCACGCCGGGTGGCCTCGGGCTCGGCTTCTTCGGCTCCGAAGGGCCCCGCTGCGGCCTCGGACGTTACGGGCTCTTGGATGACCGGCTCCCTCGTACTAGTCTGCGGGCTCCTCGGGGAGCAACTTCTGTGCCGGGTATGCGGCGATCCGCCCCGGGTGTGCGGCTTCGTGCATTGACCCTGCCCGGCTGCCCCCGTATGCTACAAGTTGCGCTGCGGGCCTGCGCACCTCAGACGTAGCAGGTCGCGCTCGCATCTGTTGTATGTCCCCTCGGTTCTCGAGGCATCACCAGTGGATTCGGGTGACGCTTCCTTGGCTGTCCGGCTTCTGCAGAGCGAAACGGGCTCCCGGCGCAAGCAGTACCTACGACTTCAATGTCCGTACCGGAGCCCTTTCCCACATGACGAGCAGCACCGAGACCACCGCCACCACCCCGCAGGTTGCGGTCAACGACATCGGTAACGAGGAAGCCTTCCTCGCCGCGATCGACGAGACGATCAAGTACTTCAACGACGGCGACATCGTCGACGGCGTCATCGTGAAGGTCGACCGGGACGAGGTCCTGCTCGACATCGGTTACAAGACCGAAGGTGTCATCCCGAGCCGCGAGCTCTCGATCAAGCACGACGTCGACCCCAACGAGGTCGTCGCCGTCGGTGACGAGATCGAGGCCCTGGTCCTCCAGAAGGAGGACAAGGAAGGCCGCCTGATCCTCTCGAAGAAGCGCGCCCAGTACGAGCGTGCCTGGGGCACCATCGAGAAGATCAAGGAAGAGGACGGCATCGTCACCGGTACCGTCATCGAGGTCGTCAAGGGTGGTCTCATCCTCGACATCGGCCTCCGCGGCTTCCTCCCGGCCTCCCTGGTCGAGATGCGCCGCGTCCGCGACCTCCAGCCCTACGTGGGCAAGGAGCTCGAGGCGAAGATCATCGAGCTGGACAAGAACCGCAACAACGTGGTCCTGTCCCGCCGTGCCTGGCTGGAGCAGACCCAGTCCGAGGTCCGCCAGACGTTCCTCACCACCCTGCAGAAGGGTCAGGTCCGTTCCGGCGTCGTCTCCTCGATCGTCAACTTCGGTGCCTTCGTGGACCTGGGTGGCGTCGACGGTCTGGTCCACGTCTCCGAGCTGTCCTGGAAGCACATCGACCACCCGTCCGAGGTCGTCGAGGTCGGCCAGGAGGTCACCGTCGAGGTCCTCGACGTCGACATGGACCGCGAGCGCGTCTCCCTGTCGCTGAAGGCGACCCAGGAAGACCCGTGGCAGCAGTTCGCCCGCACCCACCAGATCGGCCAGGTCGTGCCCGGCAAGGTCACGAAGCTGGTGCCGTTCGGTGCGTTCGTCCGCGTGGACGAGGGCATCGAGGGTCTGGTCCACATCTCCGAGCTGGCCGAGCGCCACGTGGAGATCCCGGAGCAGGTCGTCCAGGTCAACGACGAGATCTTCGTCAAGGTCATCGACATCGACCTCGAGCGCCGTCGCATCAGCCTCTCGCTGAAGCAGGCCAACGAGGCCTTCGGTGCCGACCCGACCGCGGTTGAGTTCGACCCGACCCTGTACGGCATGGCCGCGTCCTACGACGACCAGGGCAACTACATCTACCCCGAGGGCTTCGACCCCGAGACCAACGACTGGCTCGAGGGCTACGAGACCCAGCGCGAGGCCTGGGAGACGCAGTACGCCGAGGCCCAGCAGCGCTTCGAGCAGCACCAGGCGCAGGTCATCAAGTCCCGCGAGGCGGACGAGAAGGCCGCTGCCGAGGGTGTCGACACCGCGGGTGCGGCCCAGGCCGCGTCCGGCGGCGGTGGCGGCGGCTCGTACTCCTCCGAGGGCGGCGACAACTCCGGCGCCCTGGCGTCGGACGAGGCGCTGGCCGCGCTGCGCGAGAAGCTGGCCGGCGGCCAGAGCTGAAGCTGAACACCGGCCGCTGACACACAGCGGCTGAGGCACAGCGGTTGACCGAGGGGCCGCACCTTCCGAGGTGCGGCCCCTTCGGTGTTCCCCGCCGGGAATGCCCCGCCCCGTACGGACGTTGTCACTGACGAACACGAGGAGGGGAGCGGTCACCGTGCTTGATCCGCAGGATTTGTACACCTGGGAGCCGAAGGGCCTCGCCGTCGTCGACATGGCACTCGCCCAGGAGTCGGCCGGTCTGGTCATGCTGTACCACTTCGACGGATACATCGACGCCGGCGAGACCGGCGACCAGATCGTCGACCAGGTGCTCGACTCGCTGCCCCACCAGGTCGTCGCCCGGTTCGACCACGACCGGCTCGTGGACTACCGGGCCCGCCGTCCGCTGCTGACCTTCAAGCGCGACACCTGGACGGACTACGAGGAGCCCACCATCGAGGTGCGGCTCGCCCAGGACGCCACCGGAGCACCGTTCCTGATCCTGTCGGGCCCCGAGCCGGACGTGGAGTGGGAACGCTTCGCCGCCGCCGTGCGCCAGATCGTGGAACGGCTCGGTGTCCGCCTGGCCGTGAGCTTCCACGGCATTCCCATGGGCGTCCCGCACACCCGGCCCGTCGGCATCACCCCGCACGGCACCCGCACCGACCTCGTGCCGGGCCACCGCAGTCCCTTCGAGGAGGCGCAGGTCCCCGGCAGCGCGGAGGCGCTCGTCGAGTACCGGCTCGCGCAGGCGGGCCACGACGTCCTCGGCGTCGCCGCCCACGTTCCGCACTACGTCGCACGGTCCCCCTACCCGGACGCGGCGCTGACCGTCCTGGAGGCGATCACCGCGGCCACCGGTCTGGTCCTGCCGGGCATCGCGCACTCGCTGCGCACCGACGCCCACCGCACCCAGACGGAGATCGACCGGCAGATCCAGGAGGGCGACGAGGAGCTGACCGGCCTCGTCCAGGGCCTGGAGCACCAGTACGACGCGGCGGCGGGCGCCGAGACCCGGGGCAACATGCTCGCCGAGCCCGTCGAGATCCCCTCCGCGGACGAGATCGGCCGCGAGTTCGAACGGTTCCTGGCGGAGCGGGAGGGCGACAACTGACGGCGTGACCGGCACCCTCTAAGCTTCCGCTCATGCTGAAAGTGGGCTTGACCGGCGGGATCGGCGCCGGGAAGAGCGAGGTGTCCCGGCTGCTCGTCGAGCACGGGGCGGTACTCGTCGACGCCGATCGGATCGCGCGCGAGGTCGTCGCTCCCGGGACGCCGGGGCTGGCCGCGGTCGTCGAGGCTTTCGGCGAGGAGGTCCTCGCCGCGGACGGCACCCTGGACCGGCCGAAACTGGGCTCCATCGTCTTCTCCGACCCGGACCGGCTGGCCGTCCTGAACGGCATCGTGCACCCCCTGGTCGGCGAACGCTCCCGGGCCCTCGAAGCGGCCGCCGCCGAAGACGCCGTCGTCGTCCACGACGTTCCCCTGCTCACCGAGAACGGCCTGGCGCCGCTCTACGACGTCGTGGTCGTCGTGGACGCCGACCCCGCCACCCAGCTCGACCGGCTGGTCCGGCTGCGGGGCATGACCGAGCAGGACGCACGGGCCCGCATGGCCGCGCAGGCAACCCGCGAGCAGCGCCGGGAGATCGCGGACGTGGTCGTCGACAACGACGTGCCGCTGGAGGAGCTGCGGCGCCGCGTGGAAGAGCTGTGGGCCGCTCTCGTGCGCAGGGCGCGCACCCCACGGCCCGCGGAATAGCGGCCCCGGGACGTGCGTTGATCCCTTCCAGCGAGGGAAGGATGCAGCCGTGCCCGAGACAAGCGGTCCGACCGGACGTACTCCGGAGACGGACGTCATCGACTTCCGTGCCGCCGAGCAACTGCTCGCGGCACGGGACCCGCGCGGTGCGGTGAAACTGCTCGACGGGGTCATCGGCGCCCATCCCGAGAACACCGCCGCGCGGATGCTGCGCGCGCGTGCCTTCTTCGCGGCGGCCCAGCTCAGACCGGCCGAGCTGGAGTTCACGATCGTGCTGGAGCGCGAGCCGGACAACGCCTTCGCGCACTTCGCCCTGGCCCGCACCTACGAACGGCGGGGCTGTCCCGACCAGGCACGGCGCCACTTCCGGCTCGCGGCGGCGCTGGACCCGAACCCGGAGTACCTGCAGCAGGCGCGGTTCGACTCCTGACGGTCGTCGTCCGGGCGCGCCGGAGCGGCTGCCGCCGGGTGGGGTCAGCGCTTTCGGTGCGTGAGTGCTCGGTGCCTGGGTCGATGCCCCGGTGCCCGGGTCGGTGCTCCAGTGCTCCGCCGCATCAGTGCTTCGGCGGCGGATACGGCGGGATGTTCCGGCCCGGCTGGTAGTGCGGGCCCTGGCGGATGTGCCGGAGGACCACGGTCAGGTCGACCGTGGCGACGAGCCACAGCACACCGCAGGCCAGCGCCCACCCGAACCGCCCCGTGAGCGCGAAGGCGGCCGTCCCGAAGACAGCCCAGACCAGCCCCCACAGGCTCAGCCAGAACCGCGCCCGCAGCGCACTGCGCGCGGTGGCCGGTTCACTGCCCGTACGCATCGGTTCACCACTCCTCCCACGAACGTACTCCGGTGGGCGGCGCGGGGAAACCGGGGCGTGCGGCCGGACCCGCCGCACCGCGGGACCCGGCCCGTTCACTCGGTCGGGTGAACCAAAGGTGGAGGGGAACGGACGTGCGGGCGCGGGCCGTTGGACGGGCATGGAGCTGAAAATGCGAGAGGGACACCAGGGCACGGGCCCCGGAGCCATCACCCCGGACGGCTGCGCGGTCGAGCTCTACGCACGGCTGCCCGCCGGAGACGAGCCGGACATCGTCGCCGCCGCCGTGCCCGGGGGCGCGCGGATCCTGGAGCTGGGCAGCGGCGTGGGACGCATGACCCACCCCCTGCTGGAGCGGGGCTTCACCGTCACCGCGGTGGACGAGTCCGCCGAGATGCTGGAGCACGTGCGCGGGGCGCACACCATATGCAGCCCGATCGAGGAGCTCGACCTCGACGAGCGCTTCGACGCGGTGATGCTGGCGTCGTTCCTCGTGCACACCGGGGACGCCGAGGTGCGGCGCGGACTGCTGCGCACCTGTGCCCGGCACGTAGCGGAGGACGGCTGTGTACTGATCCAGCGAGAGGGGGCGGACTACCACACGAACGTGCCGCGGGAGCGGGTGGACCCCAGCGGCTTCACCGTCCGGATCCTGTCGGCGGACCCGGTGGGCGACGGCGTCAACGCGGTCCGCGCGGAGTACGAATTCCCGGACGCGGTCTGGACGCAGACCTTCCGGGCCCGGCCGCTGACCAAGGAGCAGTTCGAAGGGGCACTGGGCGAGGCGGGCCTCGCGGTGGACCGGTACCTCACGGACGACGGGACGTGGGTGAGGGCGGTGCCCGTACGGCGGACATAGCGGCGAGGGCAGGGGCGACGGCACGGCGGTGGCAGCGTCGGCGCCACGGGAAGTGGCCGGTCCGGCGATGAGTACCGATGCGGTGAGCGGTCTTCGCCGACGCGCGGGCCCTGTGCCACGGCCGGCCAGGCTCGGTTCGGCTGCTCAGGGCCGGTTGCCGGCGTCCCTCCGGGAGCTGCTCAGGCCCTCCAGCCCGCGCAGCCGTTCCATCTCGCGTCGGTCGCGCTTGGTCGGCCGGCCGGTGCCCCGGTCGCGGATGCCGGCCGGTGCGACGGCCTCGCGGGGCGGGGGCGGCGGGGAGTTGTCGACGTAGCACTGGACGGCGACCGGGGCACCGACGCGCTTGCGGATCAGCCGCTTCACCACGACGACGCGTTCGCGGCCCTCGTGCCGCAGGCGTACCTCGTCGCCGACGCGGAGCGCGTACGCGGGCTTCACCCGCTCGCCGTTGACCCGGACATGGCCGCCGCGGCAGGCGGTGGCGCCCAGGGAACGGGTCTTGATCAGGCGGACGGCCCAGATCCAACTGTCCACGCGGACGCTCTCGCCGTTCTGCGGACGGGCCGCCTCGGCGGCGGCGATCGCCGCGGCGGTCTTCGGGTCCGCTGCCGCTGCTGCTGCCCCCGTGGCGGGAGCGGCACCGTCCTGCGGGGCGGCCACCGGACCGCTCCCGCCCTCGTCGTGCTCGGAAGCCATGCCACGACCTTAACCGCCCGGCGCCGTGGCACGGGCCGCATTTTCCGGGGCCCAGCGGTGACGGACTTACGGTGGACACATGGACAACGGCGGCCTTCCCGTACTCGACCGGCGCATCGAGGGCTGCCGGGCCTGCCCGAGACTGGTGCAGTGGCGGGAGGAGGTGGCCCGTACCAAGCGGGCGGCCTTCGCCGACTGGACGTACTGGGGCAGGCCGGTGCCCGGATTCGGCCCGCCGGACGCGCGGCTGCTGATCCTCGGCCTGGCACCCGCGGCACACGGCGGCAACCGCACCGGCCGGATGTTCACCGGCGACCGTTCCGGGGACGTCCTGTACCGCGCGCTGTACGACGTGGGCCTCGCCTCCCGGCCCACCGCGGTCCGCGTGGACGACGGCCTGGAACTGTACGGCGTCCGCATCACCTCCCCGGTGCACTGCGCCCCGCCCGCCAACAAGCCCACCCCCGCCGAGCGGGACACCTGCCGTGCCTGGCTCGTCCAGGAGCTGGAGCTGCTGCGGCCGACGCTGCGCGCGGTGGTCGTCCTCGGTGCCTTCGGCTGGCAGGCCGCGCTGCCCGCGTTCACCGGGGCGGGCTGGACCGTGCCCCGTCCCCGCCCGGCCTTCGGGCACGGCGCACAGGTGACGCTGGGCGCTCCCGACGGACCCGACCTGAGCCTCTTCGGCTGCTTCCACGTCAGCCAGCGCAACACCTTCACCGGCAAGCTCACCCCCGAGATGCTGCGCGAGGTGCTCCGCACGGCGGCCGAGACGGCGGGTCTGCCGACCCGATAACCCGGTGCTGCCCGCCGCCCGACGCGGCTACGGTGCCCCGATGGGCCTGTATCCGGAGACCGAACCGTACGACCACGGCATGCTCGACGTCGGCGACGGCAACCACGTGTACTGGGAGACCTGCGGCAACCCGCGCGGCAAGCCCGCGCTGGTGCTGCACGGCGGACCGGGCAGCCGCGCGAGCCCGGGTCTCAGGCGCTACTTCGATCCCGCCGCCTACCGGATCGTCCTCCTCGACCAGCGCGGCGCCGGACGGTCGCGGCCCCGCGCGAGCGCCTACGGCACGGACATGGGCGTCAACACGACCGCCCACCTCATGGCCGACCTGGAGCGGCTGCGGGCGCACCTGGGCATCGAGCGGTGGCTGGTGTGGGGCGTGTCGTGGGGCTCGGTCCTGGGGCTGCGCTACGCGCAGACGCACCCCGGGGTGGTGACCGAGCTGGTGCTGACCGGGGTCGCCACCGGCTCCAACGCCGAAGTTGCCCTGCTGACCCGCGGGTTGGGGAAGATCTTCCCGGAGGCCCACGAGCGGTTCGTCGCCGAGCTGCCCCCGGAGGAACGCGACGGCAACCTCGCGGCCGCGTACAACCGCCTGCTGGAGTCACCGGACCCGGCGGTGCGGGAGCGGGCCGCGCGTGCCTGGACGGACTGGGAGACGGCGACGATCCCGGCACCGCCCGGCTCGGTCGCCCGGTTCCAGGACCCCGAGTTCCGCATGGGCTTCGCCCGTACCGTCACGCACTACTGGGGCAACGACCACTTCCTGGGCGAGGGCAACGACGAGGGCGTGATCCTCAGGGACGCGCACCTCCTGAAGGGCGTCCCGGGCACCCTGGTCCAGGGCAGCCTCGACTTCGGCAACCTCCTCGGCATCGTGTGGCGGCTCCACCACGCCTGGCCGGAGAGCGAGCTGGTGGTCGTGGACGAGGCCGGTCACGACGCCGGGGCGGCCGGCGACGAGGCGCTCGTCGCGGCGACGGACGGGTACGCGCGCGGTGTCACCGGGGGATGAGGGCCAGGCTCACGGACGGCCGTCCTCGGGCACGGCCGCGGTCGCGGTGATCTCCACCAGCTGCCCCGGATACCCGAGGCAGCTCACCCCGAGCAGCGTCGAGGAGTGCGGGCCCGTGCTGAGCCCGGACGACTCGACGACGCCCCAGACGGCGGACAGCGCGGCCGTCTCGGTGCTCACGACGTACACGTCGGTCGACAGCACGTGCTCGGGACCGCTGCCGACGGCACGAAGCTGCTCGGTGAGGTTCGCGATCACCTGTTCCGCCTGCCGGACCGGATCGCCCTCCCCGACCAGACGCCCCTGTGCGTCGAGCGGGACGGACCCGGCGAGAAAGGCGATCCTGGTCCCGGCCTCGACGACGGAGGCATGCGAATAGGCGGGCGGCGGAAAGAGACCGGGCACGGTGACGCGCTGGATCACGTGGACTCCTGGAGGACGGACGGACACGGACGGACAACCTTCGGATCATCCGCCACCCGGCCCGCACCCCGCACCCGAATTACGCCGGCGGCCCTGCCCCGGCCACTCCGGCCTCCCCGGCGCCGGCCACACATCACCCACCCACCGACAGGAGCGCGCACCAGTGCCCACATCGACCCTCACGGACGAGGCATTCCTCGACACCACCGCCGACCGGCTCGCCGCCCTGCCCGCCGTCCGCGCGGTCACCCTCGGCGGCTCCCGTGCCCGGGGCACGCACGGACCGGACAGCGACTGGGACCTGGCGGTCTACTACCGCGGCGCCTTCGACCCGGACGACCTCCGAGCGGTGGGCTGGGAGGGGGAGGTCTCGGAGACCGGCGCGTGGGGCGGCGGCGTGTTCAACGGCGGTGCCTGGCTCACGATCGACGGGCGCAGGGCCGACGTGCACTACCGCGACCTCGACGTGGTCGAGCACGAGCTGGCGCAGGCCCGGGCGGGCCGCTTCGGCGTGGAACCGCTGATGTTCCACCTGGCGGGCATCCCCACCTACCTCGTGGTCGCCGAACTGGCGATCAACCAGGTGCTGCGCGGCGACCTGCCCCGCCCCGCCTACCCCGAGGCACTGCGCACCGCGGCACCCGACCGCTGGTACGGCGCCGCCACCGCCACCCTCGCCTACGCCAAGGCCGGCCACGCCCCCAAGGGCGCCCTCACCCAGGTCGCCGGCGCCCTGGCCCTCGCCACGACCCAGACGGCGCACGCGGTCCTGGCGGCGCGGGGGGAGTGGGTCACCAACGAGAAGGGGTTGGTCGCGCGGGCCGGGCTGGACGGAATCGACGCAGTGGTCTCCTCCCTGACGCCGGAGCCGGAGGCCCTGGCGGGTGCGGTCGACGACTGCGCGACGCTGCTCGCCCGAGCCGTGGAGTCGGCCCGGCACGGGTGAGCACGGGCGCCCCGCGGCACGGGCGGCGGACACACCCGCCACGGTGATCGTCACCGGCAGGAAACACCGCTGTCTCCCTCGTGCCAAGAACGCTGGCTACCCTTGACCCGACACCCAGCCCGGCCGCCGTCGCCCGAAGGCTCACCTCCGCCCTCGACCGGACGACAGGAGCCCCGCACCCCGTGTTCAGCGCCACCGCCCGCCGTGCCTCCCACGCCCTGCCGCCCTGGCTCGGTCACGCCCTGAGCGCGCAGCGCGGTCCCGTGCCGTGGAGCGCGGTCGTCCGGGGCGCGCTGGCCGGGGGACCGCTGCTGGTGGCGGCCCTGGCCGCCGGGCGGGCCTCCCTCGGGGTCGTCGCCGCGATCGCCGCCATGCTGGCCGGCATCAACGACCGGCCGGGCAGTCGCCGTACCTCCGTGCGACGGATCGGCGTACCCGCGCTCGCGGGGGCGGCCGGGCTGCTCGTGGGCACGTACGCCGGGCCGCACCTGGGTGCCGTGGCGCTCACCCTGGTGCTGACCGGGCTGGGGCTGGTCGCCGGGGGAGTCAGTGCCGTGGGGCCGGTGGCGTCGGCGGCCGGGACCCAGGTGCTGGTCGGCGCTGCCCTGGGCGCCGGGATGCCACTGGCCGGCCCCGGGTGGCAGAGTGTGCCGGCCTTCCTCGCCGGGGCCGGATGGCTGCTCCTGCTGCGGCTGGTCCTGCCCACGCCCGCCTCTCTCGCCGGCGACGTCCGTCTCGACTTCCGCTTCGACGGGGAGCGGGCGGCCGTCGCCGGCGTCTACGAGGCGGTCGCCGCGCTGCTCGACGCGGTCGGCACCGGGGACGCCGTCGCCCGTCGGGCCGCGCTCACCGCCGCCCTCGACCACGCGCAGGACGCGCTCGCCGGACCCCGGCTGCGGCGCCGCGCCTCGACCGCGGCCGAACGGCGGCTGCACGCCCAGTACGCCGCCGCCCTGCCCCTCGGCGAAGCCGCGACCGCGCTCGCGTGGGCGGAACGGGCCGTGCCCGCGCGGGCCGCCGAAGGGCCCCGGCGACTCGCGGCGGCCGTCCGCGGCAACCGCCCCGCCGGGCCGCTGCCCGCGCCCAGCCGGACCGACCCCGCGCTGCGCGCCCTGGACGACGCCCTGCTGCACGCGGCGGAGGCCTTCGACCGGGGCAGCGGGACGGACCTGCACGTCCGGAGGCGGTCGCCCCGGTCGGTGGCGCGGGCGGTGCTCGGCGCGGGCGGGCGGGAGTACGGGCTGCGGGCCGGGCTGTGCTTCGGCACCGGCGCCGCCGTCGCCCAGGCGCTGCACCACGGTCACTGGTACGGCGCCCACCAGCACTGGTACTGGCTGCCCGCCACCGCCGTCTTCCTCGTCAAGCCCGACCTCGGCCCGCTCGTGTCCCGGGTGCTGTGCCGGGCGGCGGGGACCGTCGTCGGGGCGCTGCTGTTCGCCGGGTTCGCGGCCGTACTGCCCCGTCCGGAAGGGCTCGTCGTCCTCGTCGCCGTCTGCGGCGCGCTGGTGCCGGTCGCCGCGCGGCACTTCGCCGCCCAGACCACCGTCGTCACCGTTCTCGTCCTCGCCCTGGTCATGGTCGGCGGCGAACCGGCGGCCTCCGCGGGCCGCATCGGGGAGACGCTGCTGGCCTGCGCGATCGTGCTGGTGGTCGGACATCTGCCGTTGCCGGGTCAGCGGGCCGCCGGGGTCCGCGCGGGGGTGGAGGCCGCCGACGCCGCCGCGCGGGCCTACCTCGCCCACGTACTGAGCGAGTCCGCCGACCGCGCCACCCGGTGGACGCTGCGCCGCGAGGCCTACCGCAGGCTCTCCGAGGCCCGCGCCGCCGTTGCCCGGGCCGCCGCCGAACTGCCCGCCCTCGCCCGGCACTCCACGGGCTTCGACGAGGTGACCGCGGTCCTCGAACGGCTCGTCGACACCACCACCGCGTGCGCGGTGCACCTCGACGACGCCGGGCGGCTCACTCCCCGCCACACCGAACGGCTCGCCGCGTTGCGGGACGAACTCGCCGAGCTGCGCGGGCGGCGCGTCCCCGAGTACGGCATCTGAAAGACCTGTTCAGCGGCCTCCTGGAAAAAATCTCGCCGGGCGGCGATGAGTTCCGCTCCGTGCCCCGGTCACCACCCGGACGGTCCGGCCGCTGCGGACCGTCGGCCGTCGGACCGCAGCGCGACGCACGTCGCACGCCGCACAGGAGGCTGGAGCCATGTCGTTGCCCGAGATCGTCACCCGCGCGGACTGGCGCGCGGCGCGCGAGGCCCTGCTGGCCAAGGAGAAGGCGGCCACCCGTGCGCGAGACGCCCTCAACGCCGAGCGGCGCGGGCTGCCCATGGTGGAGGTCGACAAGGAGTACGTCTTCGAGGGCGGCGACGGCAAGGCCACGCTGCTCGACCTCTTCGAGGGACGGGACCAGCTCGTCGTCCACCACTTCATGTTCGCGCCCGAGTGGGAGGCCGGCTGCCGCGGCTGCTCGGCGTTCCTGGACCAGATCGGCCACCTCGCGCACCTCAGGGCCCGCGGCACGGCGTTCGCGGCCGTCTCCCGGGCGCCGTATCAGAAGATCCTGCCGTTCAAGGCGCGGATGGGCTGGACGCTGCCCTGGTACTCGTCGTTCGTCAGCGATTTCAACACCGACTTCGAGGCGACCCTCGAACGCGGGGGCGAGCTGGTGGAGCGGCCGGGGCTGAGCTGCTTCCTGCGGGACCGCGAGCGGGTCTTCCACACCTACTCGACGTACGACCGCGGCCTGGACGGGCTCGGCTCGGCCACCAGCCTGCTCGATCTGACCGCGCTCGGCCGGCGCGAGCCGTGGGAGAAGCCCGAGGGGCGGGCGTCGGCCCTCGGCGCGCCGGTGAGCAGCGGGAGCTTCCGCCATCACGACGAGTACGAGGACTGGGACGCCCGGTAGCGGAAACGGCCGGACGGCCGAGGCACCGCTCACACATTGCGGTGAACGGGTGTCACTTATGTCTCAGTCGCATCACCACGCGAGGCGTTCGCTCCATGGTTGGCGTTTGACTGCAGGAGTACAGCGCTGCATGGAGGTGCGAAGTGAACGGGCGAACGGTGCTCGAACGTTTTCCCGCCGGCGGGCCGCGTGGGTCCTGGCCGGCGGAGGAGTTCGCCCGGGCGCGGCGTCTGGAAGGCACGCCGGCCGAGGTCGTCATGGACCTCGCCTCGGACATGTTCCTGGTCGTCGTGGGCCGCGGCGAGGCGGCCGGGGACGCGGCGGCCTGACCCGTCGCCCGGCGGCTACGCGCTGAGCGTCCGCGACCAGGTGGGCGTCGTGTTGGTCAGCCGGCACAGCGCCAGGTACAGCGGGATGGGCGGCGTGTAGGGGACCGTGCCGTCCGAGCGGTGCAGCAGGTCCGGCACGACCCCGGGACCCGGCACCACCGCGCCGGTGGCGTAGCGCGCGGGCGCCGGCCACTCCAGGGCGTAGTCGGAGTCGGACGGAACGATCCACCACCAGTGCGTCTCGTCGGCGTAGACGCACCCCACGCGCGGCAGTCGGGGCAGCACCTGCTGGGCGAGGAAAGAGGGGACCGCCACCGCGTCGCACCCCAGCGGGGCCGTCATGCCCTCCGGCACCGGCAGCCTCCCGGGCGTGGCGACGGTGTGGCGTCCGCGCTGGAGGCGGACCATCGTGTCCAGGCCGAGTGGCCGGATGCCGGACGCAGCCCTCACAGCCATTCGGTCCCCGTTCCGCTGTGTGTCTCCGGGTTCTTGCGGAGGCGGGACTCCGCCTCGTCCCCGTCCTCCGGGGGGTCCGCGGGGCCGGGCTTGGGCCGGGCGCCCCAGCCCAGGTCGTCGCGGGGCTCCGCGGGAGCGGGCGGTGCTCCGGCCCGGCGCGGCAGTTCCGCCCAGACCAGCAGTCCCAGGCCGTGTTCGTGGGCGCCCCACGCCTCGCACAGGGCGTCGACGAGGATCAGGCCCCTGCCGTGTTCGTCCTCCGGCTGCTGATCGGCCGAGGGGTGGGGCTCGCCGGGGGCGCAGCCCTCGTCGCGCACGGCTATGCGGACCAGGTCGTCGGCGTCGTGCAGCTCGCACACTATGTGTCTGCTCGCCGTGTGCACGATCGCGTTGGTCACCAGCTCGGAGACGACCAGGGCCGCGGTGTCACAGGTGTCCTCGCACACCGCCCAGCCGCTCAGCCGGGCCCGTGTCAGGCGTCTGGCCTGCGAGGGAGAGCCCGGATGGGCGGCCAGCTCGAAGCGGAACCGGCGCTCGGCGGCGGTGGCTCCCGAGGGGCCGGCTCCCATGGCGGCACCGAGGCCCAGGGAGCCCACGGCGGCGTCTGTTCCTAAGGGCGCGGACGGAATCACGCTTGCCACTATCGCCCCGCCGTGAACACTTGGCAAGTGTCACTCTGAAAAATGCAGAGTGCTGTGTGACGTTCCCGAGGGCCGTGGCACACTGCTCGCAACAGCACGTCGAGCGGCGCCACTTGGGGCTGTTCGAAAGGCCCCCAGCCATTCGAACAGGTCTTCGGATGGCGCCGCCGGGCTGTCCGCACCGGGGCATGCCGGACCCGCCGGGGCCGTCCCGGTCAACGGAACAGGGACACAAGGACTCTTTCGGACTCTTCAGGAGGTGGGCGGTGAGCGAGCCGCGGTCCGCGCCGACGGTCGGCCAGGTCGTACTCGGCCGGCGCCTGCTGGACCTGCGGGAACGTGCCGGTCTCAAGCGCGAGGAGGCCGCCCGCATCCTGCGCGTCGCGCCGGCGACGGTGCGCCGCATGGAAATGGCCGAGGTCGCCCTCAAGATCCCGTACCTCCAGCTCCTGCTGAAGGCCTACGGCGTCGGGGACGAGGAGGCCGACGCCTTCGTCCGGCTGGCCGAGGACGCCAACAAGCCGGGGTGGTGGCAGCGCTTCCACGACATCCTGCCCGGCTGGTTCTCGCTGTACGTCAGCCTCGAGGGCGCGGCCTCCCTGATCCGGTCCTACGAGCCCCACTTCGTCCCCGGAGTGCTGCAGACCGAGGACTACGCGCGCGGGGTGCTGCGCTCGGGTGCCGTCGGACAGACCAGGCCGGACGACATCGAGCGCCACGTCGACCTGCGCATGCGGCGCCAGGAGCTGCTCACCCGCAAGGACGCGCCCCGGCTGTGGGTCGTGATGGACGAGACCGCGCTGCGCCGCCCCGTCGGGGGCCCGGAGGTGATGCGGGCCCAGATCGACAAGTTGCTCGAGGCCACGAAGCTGCCCAACGTGACGCTGCAGATCGCCCCGTTCGCGGGCGGGCCGCACCCCGGCACGTACGGGCCCTTCGTGCTGTTCCGATTCGCCATGCCGGAACTCCCGGACATGGTCTACAGCGAGTACCTGACCGGCGCCGTCTACCTGGACGCGCGCGCCGAGGTGGCGACCCACCTCGAGGTCATGGACCGCATGGCGGCGCAGGCCGCCACAGCACATCGCACGAAGGAGATCCTCCGGGACCTCCGCAAGGAGCTGTGAATGAACCGCACCAAACCCCAGCACCCGCCACTGGCCCGCGGCCGGGGGATCTACAACGGCATGCCCGCCCGTGAGCTGGGCAGCGAAGGCTGGCACAAGCCGTGGAGCGGCGGAAACGGAGGCAACTGCCTGGAGGCGATGAAGCTCGCCGACGGCCGGATCGCGGTACGGCAGTCCACCGACCCCGACGGGCCGGCGCTGATCTACACCTCGGCCGAGATGACGGCGTTCATCGAAGGCGCGAAGGCGGGGGAGGCGGACTTCCTTCTGTCCTGAACCACCACCTCCGTTTGATTGTTGTTTTTAAGCTGTTTGGCACTGAGTCGACCATCCACCGCGACGAGAAGCTCGACACCTGGGAGTGCGTCATGACCGGGCAACACCCCACCACCGAGATCGACACGAGCAGGCCGCATCCCGCGCGGATGTACGACTGGTATCTCGGCGGAAAGGACAACTACCCGGTCGACGAGGCGATGGGCCGGCAGATGCTCGCCCTCGACCCGAGGGTGCCGGTGATGGCGCGGGTCAACCGCGCCTTCATGCACCGTGCCACCCGCTGGCTGGCGGGCCGGGGCATCCGGCAGTTCCTGGACGTGGGCACCGGCATACCGACCGAGCCCAACCTGCACCAGGTCGCCCAGGAGACCGCCCGTGACGCCCGCGTCGTCTACTGCGACAACGACCCCATCGTGCTGGCCCACGCGGCGGCCCTGCTGCGCGGCACGCCCGAGGGGGAGACGGAGTACCTCCAGGCCGACGTCCGGGACCCGGACGCCGTCCTGGAGGGCGCCAGGAAGGTCCTGGACTTCGACCGGCCCGTCGCGCTCTCCCTGATCGCGCTGCTGCACTTCGTCCCCGACGAGGACGGGGCGCACGACCTCGTCCGCCACCTGCTCGACGCGCTGCCCTCCGGCAGCCACCTGGTGATGACCCACGCGACCGCCGACTTCACGCCCGAGGAGTCGCGGGCCGCCACCGACCGGCTCCGGGCCGCCGGAGTCACCCTGGCCCTGCGCTCGCGCGAGGAGTTCACCCGCTTCTTCACCGGCCTCGACCTGGTCGAACCCGGCGTCGAGGTGCCGCACCGGTGGCATCCCGAACTGGGCGAGCCGGTCCCCGGCCAGGAGGACGGCGTCATCCCGGGCTACGGGGCGGTCGCACGCAAACCCTGACCGGCAGCCCGACCCGGCAGCCCTGAACGGGCAGCCCCGACCCGCAAGCCCTGCCCGGTCGCCCCGGCAGCCGCCGTTCGGCCGCCTCAGGCGAGGGCCAGCACGTACGCCACCGCCGCGGCGGCCGAGGCGACGGCGCGGACGTGGTTCCAGGCCGTCCACTCCCGCACGTACGCGCTCCAGCGGCCGGCCGCCTCCGCGGCGCCCGCGTCCAGCCGGAGCAGCGCCGCGTTGCGCGGCACGTTGGCCGCCGCGGTGACCCCGAACGCCCCGACCAGGTACAGCGCGCTGCCGAGCAGCAGTTCCACCGCCCCCTCCTCGGGCCACAGCACCAGCGTCACCACGGTGATCACCACGGCCAGCACCGCCGTTCCCAGGAACACCGCCATGAAGGGCGGCCGCACCGCGGCCGTGTTGACCGCGTTCATCGCGGCGACGCCCTGCGCGGGCGGCAGCGCGGCGAGCCCCCGCATCACGAACGTGGAGAAGGCGCAGAAGACGCCCGCCGTCACACCCGTCCCGAGTACGCCCAGCACCGTCAGTACGAAGTACGGTCCGTCGGTCATGCCCCGCTCACTCCCACCCTCGTGCGTCCGCCGGCCCCCCGGCCGTCGATCACCCCGAGTCAACCTCCTCACCGGCCCGGTGACCATGGCCGAGCGCCGCCGAGTCATGCGCGAGCGTCCAGGAGCCCCGGCGGCGGCCGTCCGCACGACCGGCCCGACGGGCGACCCGCCGGGTGACGCATCATGGGCGGGTGCGACTGGAAGCGATCACCTGGGACCGGCTCGGCGACCGGCTCGCCGAGCGCCTGCTCGACCTGGAGCCCGCCGACGGCGGTGCCTGGACACGCGTCGCCCTCGACGGCGCCCCGGCCGCCCGCCCCGGCGACCTCGCCGAACGGATCGGCGAGGCCCTGCGCGTCCGCGGCAGACCCTCCCTCGCCGTGGCGACGGAGGGTTTCCTGCGGCCCGCCTCGCTCCGTCTGGAATACGGGCACCAGGACGTCGAGTCCTACTACAACGGCTGGTACGACGTCGGCGCCCTGTGGCGCGAGGTCTTCGACCCCCTCGGACCCGGCGGCGACGGGCGGGTCCTGCCCGACCTGTGGGACCCGGTCACCGACCGCGCCACCCGCAGCCCGCGGGTCCGGCTGGCTCCCGGCGGCGTGCTGCTGCTCCACGGCCCCTTCCTGCTGCGGCACTGGTTTCCCCTGGACCTGAGCGTCCACCTCGTCCTCACCCCCGGCGCGCTGCGCCGCCGCACCCCCGAGCCCGAGCACTGGACCCTGCCCGCCTTCGGACGCTACGACGAGGAGACCGACCCGTCCGGCACCGCCGACGTCCTGGTGCGCGCCGACGACCCGCGCCGGCCCGCCTGGAACGGCTGACCCGCGGGGTCCCGCCGCCGGAGCGTCGCCCGCCTCGGGCAAGCCGGACAACTGGGATGATCGCGGCATGACGCGAACCGACGGATACCTCCTCGACAACGGCCGGGCCGAGGCTGCGGAGCGCTTCGACGCCTTCGCCACGCTCTTCGACCCCACCACGTTCCGCCACCTCGAGACGCTCGGCGTCGGCCCCGGGTGGCGTTGCTGGGAGGTCGGGGCCGGAGGCACCTCGGTGGTGTCGTGGCTGGCCAAGCGGGTGGGACCGACCGGCAGGGTGCTCGCGACCGACATCGACACCACGCGGGTCGCCCCGGCCGGCCGGCCCCCGGTCGAGGTCCGGGTGCACGACGTCGGCGCGGAGGAACCGCCGGGGGACGGCTTCGACCTCGTGCACGCCCGGCTCGTCCTCGTCCACGTCCCCGACCGGGAGCGCGCGCTGCGGTCCATGATCGGTGCCCTGCGGCCGGGAGGGCGCCTCCTGGTCGAGGACGCCGACCCCGCGCTCCAGCCGCTGCTCTGCCCGGACGAGCACGGCCCCGAGCAGCAGTTGGCGAACAGGCTCCGGCACGGCTTCCGCCACCTGCTGTCCCAGCGCGGCGCCGACCTGTCCTACGGCCGCCGGCTGCCCCGGCTGCTCAGGGAGGCCGGACTGCGCCGGGTGGAGGCCGACGCCTACTTCCCGGTCACCTCGCCCGCCTGCGCCGCCCTGGAGTCCGCGACCGTACGGCACATCCGCGACGAGCTGGTCTCCGCGGGGGTGGCCTCCCACGACGACGTCGACCGCCACCTCGCGAACGTCGCGTCCGGGGACATGGACCTCGCGACCGCGCCGATGATCTCGGCGTGGGGCCGCAAGGCGTGAGCACGGCTACCCGTCGCCCGCACGCCGGCCGGCCGCCGTACGCGGAGGTCTCCCGCCCACCCCTTCGACCGCCCGGGCCCCCGCCCGGCACCCGGCGGCCGCCGCCTCCTCGGGCGCCGCGCCGCCGAGCAGCGCGGCGAGGAACGCACCGGTGAAGGCGTCACCGGCGCCCGTACTGTCCCGTGGCGACGCCGTCACGGCGGGGACCCGGGCGCGCACGGTGCCGGAGCGGGCCACCAGCGCCCCCTCCGCCCCCTGCTTGGCGACCACCAGCGGAACGTGCCGGCTGAGCTTCGCCGCCGCGTCCGCCGCGTCGGGCAGGCCGGTGAGCAGACGCGCCTCGTCACGGCTGGGCAGCAGCACCTCCACGCCCTCGACCAGGCCGAGGAAGCGGCCGACGCCCAGCTCGGTGAGGAATCCGGCCGACGCGGGGTCCAGGCTGACCGGCACCCCCCGCGCGCGGGCCGCCGCCAGGACGACCGACACCAGGGCGCGGCCGGGCTCCGAGAAGAGCAGATAGCCCGACAGATGCAGCCGGCCCACGCCGTCCAGCAGCGCGTCCGACCAGTCGTCCGGCCCGATCAGCAACGACGCCCCGCTGTCCGTCAGGAACGTGCGCTCGGCCGAGTCCCCGGTGTCGACCAGGCAGATCACCGTCCCCGTCGGCGCCGCCGCGTCGACGACGAGGAGCGGCCGCACCCCGCACGCCGCCAGCTCCCGCTCGTGCCACGCCGACGCGTCGGTGCCCACCCTGCCCAGCAGCCGTACGTCCGCGCAGCCCGCGTACGCCGCCCAGCAGGCCACGTTGGCCCCCGCCCCGCCGGGCAGCCGCCGGATCGAGGCGGCGGTGTCCGTCCCCGCGGCCAGCGGTCCCCGGTGCCGGGCGACGACGTCCGTGACCACGTCCCCGACGACCAGCAACGCACCGTCCGGGGCGGTGCTCATGCCCCGGTCCAGGCTGCCGCGATCCTGGCCGCCAGCCGCACGTTCCCCCGCACCGCCGCCAGGTTGGCGCTCAGCGAGGCGCCGTCGGTGAGCCGCACCAGGCGTTCCAGGAGGAACGGCGTGACCGCCTGACCGGTGATCCCCTCCGCCTCGCACGCGTGCAGCGCGTCGGCGAGCACCCGCGCGTGGAGCGCGGGATCCAGTTGCTCCTCCTCGGGAACGGGGTTGGCGACCACGAGCGCGGACGGCGGCCCGTCCAGCGCGTCCTGCGCCCGCATGACCGCCGCGACCTGCTCGGGGCCGTCCAGGGTCCAGTCCACCGGGTGTCCGGAGTCGGACAGGTAGAAGCCGGGGAAGCGGTCCGTCCGGTAACCGGCCACCGCGACGCCCAGCGTCTCCAGCCGCTGCAGGGTCGCCGGGACGTCCAGGATCGACTTCACGCCCGCGCAGACGACCGTGATCCGGGTCCGGGCCAGCAGGCCCAGGTCGGCCGACTCGTCCTGCGTCACCGTCCACTCCCGGTGGACACCGCCCAGCCCGCCCGTCGCGAAGACCCGCACGCCCGCGAGGGCCGCCAGCAGGGCGGTCGCCGACACGGTGGTCGCCCCGCTCGCCGCACGGGCCACGGCGAGCGGCAGGTCCCGGTGCCCCAGCTTGCGGATGCCGTCCTCGGTGGCGACCCGCTCCAGTTGCTCCTTGTCCAGGCCGACGTGCGGCCGGCCGTCCAGCACGGCGATCGTCGCCGGTACCGCGCCCTCCTGCCGCACCGCATCCTCCAGCTCCCGGGCGACCAGGAGATTGCGCGGGCGCGGCAGGCCGTGCGCGATGATCGTGGACTCCAGGGCCACTACGGGGCGACGCGCACCGAGCGCCTCCCGCACCTCTTCAGACACCACCAGCTTCACGCGCCTGCCTCCTGTCCGACGGTCTCCCTCGGCTCCGCTCTCCCTCATCCCTGGCGGGCCGGGGGCCCGGCCAAACCCGCCGGTGCCGGAACAAAGCCGTTGCGGTCCCCGCGACCGGAGGCCGAGCCTGGAGCCATGGCAGACAACACGGCACGCCTCGACCACGTCGTCCTGTGGGTACGCGACCCGGTGGCCGCGGCCGGTTTCTACGAGAGGAACCTGGGCTTCGAGCCCCTGCGGCTGGCCGAGTACGCCGCGGGAACCGTGGGCTTCCCCTCCGTGCGCGTCGACGACGCGACCATCCTCGACCTCGCGCCGCACTCCATGGCGGCCCGGATGCGCGTACTCCCCGGCGCCGACGCCGCCGCGGGGCACCCCGTCAACCACATCTGCGTGTCCCTGTCCGCGTCCGGCTTCGACGCCCTGCGCGCCCGCCTGCGGGAGCAGTCCGTCCCGGTCTCGGAGCTCTCCTACGACTCCTACGGCGCCCGCGGCCCGGCCCGGCGGAGCTTCTACTTCGCCGACCCGGACGGCAACATCGTCGAGGCGCGGCACTACGCGTAGCCCGTAGTTCCCAGCCCCCAGCCCCCAGCCCCCGGTCCGGCCGCCCGGCCCGTGGCGCCCGTCAGAACAGCGGCTCGGGCAGCACGCCCTCCAGCGCGAGCAGCCGCCGCTTGGTGGCCACACCGCCGCCGAACCCGCCGATGCCGCCGTCGCTCTCCAGGACCCGGTGGCACGGCACGACGACCGGCAGCGGATTGGCCCCCATGGCCATGCCCACCGCCTGGGCGGCGCCCGGCCGCCCCACCCGGCGGGCCAGCTCGCCGTAGCCGACGACCGAGCCGCACGGCACGCCGGAGGCCAGCTCGCGCAGTACCCGCCGGTTGAAGCCCGAGACCAGCGACCAGTCCAACGGCAGGTCGAAGTCCCGGACGCGACCCGCGAAGTACGCCTCCACCTGGCGTATCGCCCCGCTCAGCAGCGGGGAGCCGGGCGCCTCGACGGGCCGCGTGCCCAGCCGGGCCGCGAGCCTGTCGAGCGCCCGGTCCCGTACGGCGTCGTCGGCATGGAAGACGACGTTGACCAGGCCTTCTTCGGTGGCAGCCAGCAGCAGCGGGCCGATGTCGCTGCCGACGACGGTCCACACGACCCGCTGCTCGCTCCGCCCGGGGTTGTCCATGCGCCCCACGGTACGGGCCGCCACTGACAACGCCCGGGTCAGTCCAGGGCGTCCCGCACCACGTCGGGCTTGTTGGTGATGATGCCGTCGACGTCGTACCCGGCGACCCGGCGCGCGGTGTCCGCGTCGTTCACCGTCCAGGCGAACACCTCCAGCGGCCTGCCGTGGGGGCCCGTGAACGCCTGCACCGAGGACACGTAGCTCCTCGAGAGCGTGCTGTGCGACGGGTTGATCTGGTCGGCGAACTCCGCGTACGCCGGCAGCTCCGAGACGGCCGGAGTGCCGAGGAACCCGGTCTTGACCGCGGGCTTGAGGGCGTGGACCGTGCGGATGCTGTCGGCGTCGAAGCTCTGCACGACCAGCCGTCCCGCCACGTGCCGCCGGTCGAGCCAGCCCTCGTTGGCGAGGACCTTGAGGGTCTGCTGCTCGATGCCCGGGTACAGCTCGGGGCTCTTCAGCTCCAGCAGCAGCTTCTGGTGATTGCGCTCCAGGCGGTTCACGTACTGTTCCAGCGTCGGCACGCGCGCGCCCGCGTACTCGGGCCCGAACCAGCTTCCCGCGTCCAGCCGCGCGATCTCCGCGGCGGTGAAGTCCTTCACCTTCCAGGGCGACCGGTCGGGGAAGGCCTCCTCCACGTCGGTCGTCCGGGCCAGGCTCTCGTCGTGGACGACGACGAGTTCGCCGTCACGGGTGCGCTGGACGTCGTTCTCCACCCAGCGGATGCCCAGCTCGGCGGCCCGGTCCACGGCGGCCAGCGTGTTCTCCGGCGCGTATCCGGAAGCGCCCCGGTGGGCGACGACCGTGGGCCCGTCGTCGCCCGCCCCGTCGGCCCGGGCGTGCGAGAGGGGAGCCGTGAGGGCGACCCCGAGAAGAGCGGTGGTCGCGACGGCAACTGCGCGTACGTGCATGCGTACTCCTCGCATCGAACGATCACGGACAGCACCACTGTGGCACCAGAGAGTCAACGGGGGAGGGGTGCGGAGTGGCCACAGGCTGAATGGAGTTGCTCAACTACGCTCACGTGGGCGGCACAACTGGGGCGAGAGCGTGATTCTTTGCCGGAGAATCGTTCGACCATTCCGGTGGAAGTCATACTCTCTGCCTCGTCCCCGATCGTTCGCGCGGTCCCGGGAGGGGCGCACGTCAGAAGGAACCGGCACACCACCGGGGCGCACGAAGGCGGAAAGGCAGCCGCACATGCAAGGCACGGTCGACGGATTCAGCTACGGACTCGTCACACCGGTGGTGGCCTACCTCATGGCCTGCCTCGGCGGCGCCCTGGGGCTGCGCTGCACCGCCAGGGCCATGCTGGTCACGGGCTCCTGGCGCCCGGGATGGCTCGCCCTCGGCTCGGCGGCGATCGGCTCCGGCATCTGGACCATGCACTTCGTCGCGATGATGGGCTTCACCATCGAGCACACGCCGATCCGCTACGACTGGCCGATGACCTTCGCCAGCCTGGCCGTCGCCATCGTCATGGTCGGCGTGGGCATCTTCATCGTCGGCTACCGGGGCGCCCGCGGGGCGGCGCTGTTCACCGGCGGGACCCTCACCGGCCTGGGCATCGCCTCGATGCACTACCTGGGAATGGCCGGGATGCACCTGGACGGCCGGCTGACGTACAACACGTTCACCGTGGCCGCCTCCGTCGTCATAGCCATGGCCGCCGCCACCGCCGCCCTGTGGGCGGCCGGACAGGTCCAGGGCTTCCTGTGGAGCGTGGGCGCCGCCCTGGTCATGGGCCTGGCCGTCACCGGCATGCACTACACGGGCATGGCCGCCGTCCATGTGCACCTCACCGGCACGGCCGAGCCCTCCGTCGGCGGATCGTCCGCCGAACTGCTCGCCCCGATGCTGATCGGTCCGCTCGCCTTCCTCGTCCTCGCCGGCGTCGTCGTCCTGTTCGACCCGCTGATGATCATGGGGAGGCCCGCGGAGGCCCCCGCCGAGCGGAAACCGGGCATCCCCGCCCACACCGAGGTCCCGCGCGCGGTCCGGCACCCGGCACAGCACCCCGCCCGCCGCACCCGCCGCCCGCCGTCCCGCCGGGCCCCCCGCACCCCGCAGAACCGCTGACCGGAGCCCGTTGTCAGTGCGGGGTCGTACGGTGGAACCCATGCGGCCCGTTTCCCAGATCGAACGCACGGTGGCGCCCTTCGAGGTCGTCAGCCCCTACCAGCCCAGCGGCGACCAGCCGGCGGCCATCGCCGAGCTGGCCCGGCGCGTCCAGGCGGGCGAGAAGGACGTCGTCCTGCTCGGCGCCACCGGCACCGGCAAGTCCGCCACCACGGCGTGGATGATCGAGAAGCTCCAGCGCCCCACCCTGGTGATGGCGCCGAACAAGACGCTGGCCGCCCAGTTGGCGAACGAGTTCCGCGAGCTGCTGCCGAACAACGCCGTCGAGTACTTCGTCTCGTACTACGACTACTACCAGCCCGAGGCGTACGTCCCGCAGTCGGACACCTACATCGAGAAGGACTCCTCGATCAACGAGGAGGTGGAGCGCCTGCGCCACTCCGCCACCAACTCACTGCTCACCCGCCGCGACGTCGTCGTGGTCGCCTCCGTGTCCTGCATCTACGGCCTCGGCACCCCGCAGGAGTACGTGGACCGCATGGTCCCGCTGCGGGTCGGCGAGGAGCACGACCGGGACGAGCTGCTGCGCCGCTTCGTCGACATCCAGTACACGCGCAACGACATGGCCTTCACCCGGGGTACCTTCCGGGTGCGCGGCGACACCATCGAGATCTTCCCGGTCTACGAGGAGCTGGCCGTCCGCATCGAGATGTTCGGCGACGAGATCGAGGCCCTGTCCACGCTCCACCCCGTCACCGGCGAGATCATCAGCGACGACCAGCAGCTCTACGTCTTCCCGGCATCCCACTACGTCGCCGGCCCCGAGCGCCTGGAGCGGGCGGTCAACGACATCGAGAAGGAACTGGCCGAGCGCCTGACCGAGCTGGAGAAGCAGGGCAAGCTGCTGGAGGCCCAGCGGCTGCGGATGCGCACCACCTACGACATCGAGATGCTCCGCCAGATCGGCTCCTGCTCCGGCGTGGAGAACTACTCGATGCACTTCGACGGCCGCTCGCCGGGCTCCCCGCCGAACACGCTCCTCGACTACTTCCCGGACGACTTCCTGCTCGTCATCGACGAGTCCCACGTCACGGTGCCCCAGATCGGCGCCATGTACGAGGGCGACGCCTCCCGCAAGCGGACCCTGGTCGACCACGGCTTCCGGCTGCCCTCCGCGCTCGACAACCGCCCGCTGAAGTGGGAGGAGTTCCAGGAGCGCATCGGGCAGACCGTGTACCTGTCGGCGACCCCGGGCGCCTACGAGCTCTCCCGCGCGGACGGCGCCGTCGAGCAGATCATCCGCCCCACCGGGCTCGTCGACCCGGAGGTCGTCGTCAAGCCCACCGAGGGCCAGATCGACGACCTGGTGCACGAGATCCGCACCCGGACCGAGAAGGACGAGCGGGTCCTGGTCACCACCCTCACCAAGAAGATGGCCGAAGACCTCACCGACTACTTCGTGGAACTCGGCATCCAGGTCCGCTACCTCCACAGCGACGTCGACACCCTGCGCCGCGTCGAGCTGCTGCGCGAGCTGCGCGCCGGCGAGTACGACGTCCTGGTCGGCATCAACCTGCTGCGCGAGGGCCTCGACCTGCCCGAGGTCTCCCTGGTGGCGATCCTCGACGCGGACAAGGAGGGCTTCCTGCGCTCCGGCACCTCCCTGATCCAGACCATCGGCCGCGCGGCGCGCAACGTCTCCGGCCAGGTCCACATGTACGCGGACAAGATCACACCGGCGATGGAGAAGGCCATCGACGAGACCAACCGCCGCCGCGAGAAGCAGATCGCGTTCAACAAGGCGAACGGCATCGACCCCCAGCCGCTCCGCAAGAAGATCAACGACATCGTGGCCCAGATCGCGCGCGAGGACGTCGACACCGAGCAGCTCCTCGGTTCCGGCTACCGCCAGGTCAAGGAGGGCAAGGGTGCCAAGGCCCCCGTGCCCGCGCTGGGCGGCCGGACGGCGGAGGGGACCAAGGCGGCCAGGGGCCGGGCCAAGGAAACGGCGGTGACCGACCGCCCGGCGGCGGAGCTGGCCGCGCAGATCGAGGACCTCACCAACCGGATGCGTGCCGCCGCCGCCGACCTCCAGTTCGAGATCGCCGCCCGGCTGCGCGACGAGGTCTCCGAGATGAAGAAGGAACTGCGCCAGATGAAGGAGGCGGGCCTGGCCTGACGGCCCGTCCGACAGCGCGCTGTGTTGCAAGACCGACACAAAGCGCGGACCGGGGTGGGGCGCTGTCGGTGCCCCTGCGTAGGGTTCTTGTCAACCGCGGGTGCCGCGGCAACAGGGGACAGTTCGAGAGGGGATCAGCGCGTGACCGTCAACATGACCAAGGGTCAGGCCATCAGTCTGCAAAAGGGCGACGGCGGCAGCCTGACGTCGGTGCGCATGGGTCTCGGCTGGCAGGCGGCTCCCCGGCGCGGCCTGTTCGGCTCGCGCACCCGGGAGATCGACCTGGACGCCTCCGCGGTCCTCTTCGCGGACAAGCAGCCGGTCGACGTCGTCTTCTTCCGTCACCTGGTGAGCGACGACGGCTCGGTGCGCCACACCGGGGACAACCTCGTCGGCGGTGTCGGCCAGGGCGGCGACGACGAGGCCATCCTCGTCGACCTGCAGCGCGTTCCGGTCCACATCGACCAGATCGTCTTCACGGTCAACTCCTTCACCGGCCAGACCTTCCAGGAGGTCCAGAACGCCTTCTGCCGCCTGGTCGACGAGACCAACGGCCAGGAGCTGGCCCGCTACACCCTGGCGGGCGGCGGGGCCTTCACCGCCCAGATCATGGCCAAGGTGAGCCGCGCGGGCCAGGGCTGGGCGATGACCGCCATCGGCACCCCGGCCAACGGCCGCACCTTCCAGGACCTGATGCCCGCGATCCTGCCCGTCCTGTAGCGGGCCGTCCGCGGAGTCCCGCCGCGGGGGCGCGATCCGCAGGGATCCGGGCCGCGGCGGGCCGCCGGTCCGCAGCAGTCCGGCACGAACCGGCCGGTCCCGTCCGCGGGACCGGCCAGGCCCGCGTGACGCCTCGCGGGTGACGCACGAACGACACAGGGGGACAAGGCGATGACGGCCGAGCTGACGCGGGGACAGAACCACCCGCTTCCCGGGGCTCGTCTCGAGATCCGGGTCTCGGCCGGCACACCGGTCGTGGCCGGGGCCACACTCGGCGACGAGAACGGCACCATCCACGGCGTCGACGGGGTGGCCCACCCGGGCTCACCCACCGTGCCGGGCCTGGAGGTCTCCCGGCAGGCCGCCGCCGACCACCGCCTCGCGGTGGACCTGGACGCCGTGCCCGACGCCGTGCACCGCGTCAGCGTGCTGCTGGCCCTGCCCGCCACAGGCCGGGGACCGGCCCGCTTCGGGGCCGTGGCCGCGCCCTTCGTCGCCGTCACACACCTGGACGGCGACGAGGTCGCCAGCTACACCATCACCGGCCTGGAGGCCGAGTCCGCCGTCGTCGCCCTGGAGCTGTACCGGCGCCAGGGCGCCTGGAAGGTGCGCGCCGTCGGCCAGGGCTACGCGGGCGGCCTCGCCGAGCTCTTCGCCGACCAGCAACTGCCCGAGGCCCACCAGCTCGCGGGGAGCATCCACGAGGCGGTGGCGAGCGGACTGGCCCGCTCGGTCCCGGCCCCTGAGGCCGCCGCCCCGGCACACCGGCCGGACCACGGCTCCGCGCCCCGGACCGGAGGTCCAGACGGTTCCGTGCCCCCGGGCTCCCCGTACGACCCGCAGGGTGCTCACGCCCCGGGTGCGCAGACGCCCGCGGCGCCGGGGCAGCGCGGGGCACCGCAGCCGTACCCGGGCAGCCCGGAAGGCTCGGACGGCCTGGACGGTTTGGACGGTTTGGACGGCCCGGGGGAGCCCGTCACCGCCGGTCAGCCGTCCGCGCCGGCCGGAGCCGGCCCCATCGACTACACCCATCCCCGCCGGCAGAGCGCGGCGCCGCCCCCGCCCCCGCCGTCCGCGCCGCCCGCCGAACCGGGGCAGCCCGCCCGGCCCGTCGCCGGTGACGCCACCGGCTGGTCGATGGAGGAGCGGCTCTACAACCAGGTGTGGGGCATGTTCGAGGACCTGGCCCGCACCACGGCCGCCTACCGCAGCGCGGTCGACTTCGCCGACTCCCGCATGGAGAAGGAACTCGACCAGGCCCTGTCCGACCCGCGCAGCCGGATCGGCGGGCAGGGCGACGCCGCCCGGGAGGCGGCACGCGCCCGGCACGGCCAGTTGGTGTCCCAGGCCAGGGAGGTCCTGGACCGGGACGTCGCCCAGCTCGTCGCGGAGGCCGAGGTCGTCGAGCCCGCCCTGCCCGCCGCCTTCGCGCGCTGGGACAACCCCGTATGGCACGCCTACCGCGTCCCCATGGAGATCCCCATGGCGCTGCGGCTGGGCGATCTCCATCTGCCCGAGGCCGGCCGCGTCCGCATTCCGATGCTGATCCGGCTGCCGCTCGAACGCGGCCTGTGGATCGACTGCGGACGTTCCGCCTCGCTCGACGGCCTGCCCGCCGACTCCCACGAGATGCGGCGCCTGGGACTGGAGACGGCCGTCGCCCACGCGGCCCGGCTGCTCGCCGTCTACCCGGCGGGCGAGTTCACCGTGCACGTCATCGACCCGGCCGGATCAGGGGCGCAGGCACTGGCGCCACTGGTGCGGAGCGGGGTGCTCGCCGCGCCGCCCGCCCAGGGCGCCGCCGGTGCGGCGGACGTGCTGGCCCGGCTCACCCAGCGCGTCGACCTGGTGCAGATGGCGTTGCGCGGGGGCGCTCCCGACGCGCTGCCGCCCGGTCTCGACACCTCGCAGCAACTGCTGATCGTCAACGACTTCCCGCACGGCTTCGACGACCGGGCCGTCAACCAGTTGCGCTACCTCGCCGACGAGGGGCCGGCCGTCGGGGTCCACCTGATGATGGTCGCCGACCGCGAGGAGTCCGCCGGGTTCGGACCGCTGCTCGACCCGCTGTGGCGCTCGCTGCTGCGGCTGACGCCGGTGGCCGACGACCACCTCGCCGACCCGTGGGTCGGGCATGCCTGGACCTATGAGCCGCCGCTCGTGCCGTCCGGCAGCCAGGTGCTCGAACAGGTCCTCGCGCAGGTCGCCGCCGCCCGCCGTTCGTGGGGCCGGTGACCGCGCCCGATCTGGGCTTTTGAGCTTTATTTGCAAATCTCTTTACCTTCCCTTGGGGATTGGGGTACTGTCGTCCGTACGGAGGGGAGTACTCCCTGTCTGCTGCGGCGTACCCGTCAATACGGATCAGGCCAGATCCCGGGGCGTCGGCCCGTGGTCCGAGCGCATCACGCGTCCCGGACCGGGTGGAAGAGACCTCCGGCAGCGACGACGCTGACATCTGCCGTGTGACGTACTGCCGGAGGCGTAGTGGAAGTTTCCCCGACCCTGTGGGTCCTGACCATCGTGGGCCTCGCCGCCCTCATCGCGGTCGATTTCTTCATCGGCCGCAAGCCGCACGACGTGTCGATCAAGGAAGCCGGTATCTGGACCGGCGTCTGGATCGCCCTGGCGGGCCTCTTCGGACTCGGCCTGCTCTTCTTCGGCGGGGGGCAGCCCGCCGGCGAGTTCTTCGCGGGCTTCATCACCGAGAAGTCGCTGAGCGTGGACAACCTCTTCGTCTTCGTCCTGATCATGGCGAAGTTCGCGGTGCCCTCGCAGTACCAGCAGCGGGTCCTGCTCATCGGTGTCCTCATCGCCCTGGTCCTCAGGGCCGTCTTCATCGCCGCGGGTGCCGCGATCCTCGCGAGCTTCGCCTGGGTCTTCTACATCTTCGGTGCCTTCCTCATCTACACCGCCTGGAAGCTCATCCAGGAGGCACGGGCCGACGAGGAGGACGAGGAGTTCGAGGAGAACAAGCTCCTCAAGGCCGCCGAGCGCCGCTTCGGCGTCGCCGACCGGTACCACGGCACCAAGCTGTGGATCCAGGAGAACGGCAAGCGCGTCATGACCCCGATGCTGGTCGTGATGCTGGCGATCGGCACCACCGACGTGCTGTTCGCGCTCGACTCCATCCCGGCGATCTTCGGTCTGACGCAGGACCCGTACATCGTGTTCACGGCCAACGCGTTCGCCCTGATGGGCCTCAGGCAGCTCTACTTCCTCATCGGCGGTCTGCTGAAGAAGCTGGTGCACCTGTCCTACGGCCTGTCCGTGATCCTGGGCTTCATCGGCGTCAAGCTGGTGCTGCACGCACTGCACGAGTCGGGCGTCCATGTCCCCGAGATCAGCATTCCGGTCTCGCTCGGTGTGATCTGCGGTGTCCTGGTCGTCACCACGATCACCAGCCTCCGTGCCTCGAAGAAGCAGGCCGAGGCGGAAGCGGCGGCCGCCCGGAGCGGCGACGCGCCGAAGGACAGCGTCGAGGCCTGACCACCCGGCCGGGGAGCGGCGAGCGGCACGGAGCCGTTCGCCGCTCCGCGCGTTCCCGGGGCCCCGACGGGCCCGGCGCACCGGCGGGCGAGAGGCCCGCTGGTCCGGAGTGCGGGCCCCGTCGCCCTCTGCGACGATCACCGCATGGCCACCGGTCCCAGGGCGCTCCTCGCACAGTGGACGACCGTCACGCCCGTACTCGCGGTCGTACTGCTCGTTCTCACCTGGGGCCGCTCGCTGCCCGGTGCGGTCGTCGCCCTGCTCACGATCGTCCTGGCGGCCTCCGTCCTGGCCGCCGTGCACCATGCCGAGGTGGTCGCCCACCGCGTCGGCGAGCCCTTCGGCTCCCTCGTCCTCGCCATCGCCGTCACGGTCATCGAGGTCGCGCTCATCGTGACCCTGATGGCGGACGGCGGCGACAAGAGCGCGACCCTGGCCAGGGACACCGTCTTCGCGGCCGTCATGATCACCTGCAACGGGGTCGTGGGCCTCAGCCTCCTGGTCGCCTCCCTGCGCCACGGCATCGCGGTCTTCAACCCGGAGGGCACCGGCGCCGCCCTCGCCACGGTGGCGACCCTGGCCACCCTCAGCCTGGTCCTGCCGACGTTCACCACGAGCGCGCCGGGCCCGGAGTTCTCCACCGTGCAGCTGACCTTCGCGGCACTGTCCTCGCTCGTCCTGTACGGCCTGTTCATCGCGACCCTGACCGTGCGGCACCGCGACTACTTCCTGCCGATCACCCGGCAGGGCGAAGTGATCACGGCCGAGGAGCACGCCCACGCCCCGTCCGCCCGCACCGCCCTGTTCAGCCTCGCCATGCTGGGCCTGGCCCTGATCGGGGTCGTGGGCCTCGCCAAGGGCGTGTCGCCGACCATCGAGAGCGGGGTGGAGGCAGCCGGACTCCACCACGCCGTCGTCGGCGTCGTCATCGCGCTGCTGGTCCTGCTCCCCGAGACCATCGCCGCGGTGCGTTCCGCGCGCCGCGACCGGGTCCAGACCAGCCTGAACCTCGCACTCGGCTCGGCCATGGCCAGCATCGGCCTGACCATCCCCGCCGTCGCCCTGGCCTCCGTGTGGCTCTCGGGGCCGCTGGTGCTGGGCCTCAGCTCCATCCACATGGTGCTGCTCGCCCTGACCGTGGTCGTGGCCTCCCTGACGGTGGTGCCGGGCCGGGCCACGCCGTTGCAGGGAGGCGTCCACCTCGTACTGTTCGCGGCGTACCTGGAACTGGCCGTCAACCCGTAGCCGGGGCGGGACGCCGAGGCCCACGTCGGTGACGATCGTGGTCCCGGGCGCGGAGGGGCGCATCGCGCGCGGGACACGCGATCACCGTCGCGCGCGGAGCGTACGGGCTCGCGGGGACCTCGGCGCACCGTGATAGACCGGGGACCGAGCAGCGGTCGCGCAAAGGCCCGCCGCACCCCTCACGGACCGGAGGAACCGTGCCCCGCACCCTGGCCAACGCCCCGATCATGATCCTCAACGGCCCCAACCTGAACCTGCTCGGCCAGCGCCAGCCGGAGATCTACGGCTCCGACACCCTCGCCGACGTCGAGGCACTGTGCGTCAAGGCGGCGGCCGCGCACGGCGGGACCGTGGACTTCCGGCAGTCCAACCACGAGGGCGAACTGGTCGACTGGATCCACGAGGCCCGGCTGAACCACTGCGGGATCGTGATCAACCCCGCCGCCTACTCGCACACGTCCGTCGCCATCCTGGACGCGCTCAACACCTGCGACGGGCTGCCGGTGGTGGAGGTCCACATCTCCAACATCCACCAGCGCGAGCCGTTCCGTCACCATTCCTACGTCTCCCAGCGCGCCGACGGGGTCGTCGCGGGATGCGGGGTGCAGGGCTACGTGTTCGGCGTGGAGCGGGTCGCGGCCCTGGCCGGGGCGGGCTCGGCCAGGGCCTGAGGCGCCGGGGCCGCCGACCGGGGGGGCGGGGACAGGGAGGCCGGCGGCCCGTGCCGCCCAGGAGCCGTCGATCCTGCGCGGGGCTGCCCCCAGTCGACCGCGCCGCACCGCCCCGGCGGGAGCGCGCACGGCCCGCGGGTGCGTGCGAACGCTTCACACGGGGTGCGCACGGGGTACGGGGGCGCGGGGCCCGCGACGTATGCGCCCCTGCGCGCGGCACCGGCGGCCGTCGACAGTGCTGAGGCGATGTCCTCAATGGGCATCAGACCGGGACCGTCACCGTCGTGCAGGTCACCTGCCTCGGCCGACCGCCCCGCCCCTCCGGAGCCCGGACGATCGCCTTCCGCAGCGCTCCGCACGGACGGTCCTCCGCCCCAACACGAAGCGCCCTGCCCGGCGACCGGGCAGGGCGCTTCAGGTGCCTAGCGCTCCGGCTGCCGCTGCTCCGGCAGTTCCGCCCAGATGCGCGCAGCCATCAGATCAGCCTCGTCCTGAGGCGTCCCCGCCAGCACCAGAATGATCCCGCGGGACTGGTCCGGGAACGTGACCTCACGCATGACAGTGCCCAGCAGGCCCCGCGACGGTTCGTTCTGCAAGACAGCCTCCTTCCACGGCTGGGGCCACGCTAGAGAGCCCCCGACCCGAAGGCGAGGACCCTCCGCCAACCGGCCTACCGCCCGGAGTCACCTCGAGTGCTACGGCTACCAGCCCCGCGCCCACCACTCCGCGATCCGGGGCCGCTCCGAGCCCAGGGTGGTGTCGTTGCCGTGCCCCGGGTAGACCCAGGTCTCGTCGGGCAGGGGGAAGATCTTCTCTTCCAGGCCGTTCATCAGGCTCCGGAAGTCCTCGGGCCGTGTCGTGCGGCCAGGACCGCCCGGGAAGAGACAGTCCCCGGTGAACAGGTGGGGATGCCCGTGCGGGTCGTCGTAGACCAGGACGACGGAACCCGGCGTGTGGCCGACCAGGTGGCGGGCGGTGAGCTCCACCCGGCCCACCCGGACCGTGTCGCCGTCGTCCACCAGGACGTCGGTCGGCACCGGGATGCCCTCCGCGTCGTACCGGCCGGCGTGGGTGCGGGCGCCGGTGGCCGCGACGACCTCGGCGAGCGCCTGCCAGTGGTCGCCGTGGCGGTGGGTGGTGACGACGGACGCGATGCCGTCGTCACCGATCGTGCCGAGCAGGGTGTGCGCGTCGTTGGCGGCGTCGATGAGCAGTTGCTCGTCGGTGGCCCGGCATCGCAGCAGATAGGCGTTGTTGTTCATCGGGCCGACCGCGACCTTGGTGATCATCAGGTCCTTGAGCTCGTGCACGTCGGCGGGCCCGCCGACCGTCACCTCTCCGCTGTACGTCATGACGGCCAGCCTAGCGCCGTAAGGCGGCCCGCAGACCGCCTCCCGCCCGCCCGCCTACAGGGGAGGCAGCGCCGGCAGCGGGCCGCCCTCCACCGTGAGCGCGGCGCCCGCACGGCGGCCGGCGAGCCAGCCGAGCAGGTCGGCCGGGGAACCGGTGACGGTCACCTCGGGGGTCCCGGCCTTCCGTCCCGTGCGCCACGCGCGTGTGCCGTCCGTGAGCCGGGTGGGCGGTACGTCGGGGTGCCCGTCGAACCGGGCGGCGAGGAAGTCGGTCTCCCGCCCGGTGAACTCCTCCGGCAGGTCCTCCAGCTCGTACCCGATGCCCAGGTCCACGTGGTGCAGCTCCACCTCGGCCCACCGGCGGAACGGCAGCCTGGAGGCCGAGTCGGTGACCCCGTTGCGCAGCGCCACCGTGCGCGACCAGTCCGCGGTCGCCGCACCCGCCTCCTGGAAACGGGCCGCGCTCTCGCGCACGTCCGCGAGCTGGACCGCCAGGGGGCGCGGGGCGTCCCGTTCGATGTCCGCGTCGCGGGCCTCGCCGGAGACGTACATCGGGCGCCCTTCGAGGACGTTCACGAGGGCGTCGGCGTTGCGGGCGAGATGGGCGAGGACGTGTCCGCGGCTCCAGCCGGGAAGCCGTGACGACTCCGTCACGGACGCGTTGTCCAGTTTCCCGACCGCGGCGAGCAGCCGCTCGGTCGCGTCCCGTACAGACGCCAGGTCAAGCGCGTGATCCATCATGCCGCCGACCCTAGACCTCACCACACCTTCGGGTGAAGGTGGTGAGCGGCCCCCGTAATTCGAATGTGCGTGCTATAAGCTCGGTTGCGGCGTCGGGCATGCTGGGAAGTCGGGGTTTGTTGACAACCGGTGAATCCGACCGGCGTTGTCAGTGGCTCCCCCTAGTCTGAGAAAGACGGGGGCCCCGCCCCTGTCACTTCTCTCAAGAAAGGTGCGGACCGGCGTGGCCGACCGTCTCATCGTCCGTGGCGCGCGCGAGCACAACCTGAAGAACGTCTCGCTCGACCTGCCTCGCGACTCGCTCATCGTCTTCACGGGCCTGTCCGGGTCGGGCAAGTCCTCCCTGGCCTTCGACACGATCTTCGCCGAGGGCCAGCGGCGCTACGTGGAGTCACTCTCCTCCTACGCCCGGCAGTTCCTCGGCCAGATGGACAAGCCGGACGTCGACTTCATCGAGGGCCTCTCCCCGGCGGTCTCCATCGACCAGAAGTCGACCTCGCGCAACCCGCGCTCCACGGTCGGCACCATCACCGAGGTCTACGACTACCTGCGCCTGCTCTTCGCCCGCATCGGCAAGCCGCACTGTCCCGAGTGCGGACGGCCGATCTCGCGCCAGTCGCCGCAGGCCATCGTGGACAAGGTCCTGGAGCTGCCGGAGGGCAGCCGCTTCCAGGTGCTGTCGCCGCTGGTGCGCGAGCGCAAGGGCGAGTTCGTCGACCTCTTCGCCGACCTCCAGACCAAGGGCTACTCCCGCGCGCGCGTGGACGGCGAGACCGTCCAGCTCTCCCAGCCGCCCACGCTGAAGAAGCAGGAGAAGCACACCATCGAGGTGGTCGTCGACCGCCTCACGGTGAAGGACTCCGCCAAGCGGCGCCTGACCGACTCCGTGGAGACCGCCCTCGGTCTGTCCGGCGGCATGGTCGTGCTCGACTTCGTCGACCTCCCCGAGGACGACCCCGAGCGCGAGCGCATGTACTCCGAGCACCTGTACTGCCCGTACGACGACCTGTCCTTCGAGGAGCTGGAGCCCCGCTCCTTCTCCTTCAACTCGCCCTTCGGCGCCTGCCCCGACTGCTCCGGCATCGGCACGCGCATGGAGGTCGACCCGGAGCTGATCGTCCCCGACGAGGACAAGTCCCTCGACGAGGGCGCCATCCACCCCTGGTCGCACGGTCACACCAAGGACTACTTCGGCCGTCTCATCGGCGCCCTGGCCGACGCGCTCGGCTTCCGTACGGACATCCCCTTCGCGGGCCTGCCGCTGCGCGCCCGCAAGGCCCTGCTGAACGGCCACAAGACCCAGGTCGAGGTGCGCTACCGCAACCGGTACGGGCGCGAGCGCCGGTACACCACGGCCTTCGAGGGCGCCATCCCCTTCGTCAAGCGCCGGCACAGCGAGGCCGAGAGCGACTCCAGCCGCGAGCGCTTCGAGGGCTACATGCGCGAGGTGCCCTGCCCCACCTGCGAGGGCACCCGCCTCAAGCCCCTCGTCCTCGCGGTCACCGTCATGGACAAGTCGATCGCCGAGGTCTCGGCGATGTCCATCAGCGACTGCGCCGACTTCCTGGGCGAGCTGAAGCTCAACGCCCGCGACAAGAAGATCGCCGAGCGCGTGCTGAAGGAGGTCAACGAGCGGCTGCGGTTCCTGGTCGACGTCGGCCTGGACTACCTGTCGCTGAACCGCGCGGCCGGCACGCTCTCCGGCGGCGAGGCCCAGCGCATCCGCCTGGCCACCCAGATCGGCTCCGGACTCGTGGGCGTGCTCTACGTCCTCGACGAGCCGTCCATCGGCCTGCACCAGCGCGACAACCACCGGCTGATCGAGACCCTCGTCCGGCTGCGCGACATGGGCAACACCCTCATCGTGGTCGAGCACGACGAGGACACCATCAAGGTCGCCGACTGGATCGTCGACATCGGCCCCGGCGCCGGTGAGCACGGCGGCAAGGTGGTGCACAGCGGTTCCCTCAAGGAGCTGCTCGACAACGCCGAGTCGCAGACCGGGCTGTACCTGTCCGGGCGCAAGGCCATCCCGCTGCCCGACGTCCGGCGCCCGCAGGACCCCTCCCGGCGGCTCACCGTGCACGGCGCCCGGGAGAACAACCTCCAGGACATCGACGTGTCCTTCCCGCTGGGCGTCTTCACCGCCGTCACCGGTGTCTCGGGCTCCGGCAAGTCGACCCTGGTCAACGACATCCTGTACACCCACCTGGCCCGCGAGCTGAACGGCGCGCGCAACGTCCCCGGGCGGCACACGCGCGTGGACGGCGACGACCTCGTCGACAAGGTCGTCCACGTCGACCAGTCGCCCATCGGCCGCACCCCGCGGTCGAACCCGGCGACGTACACCGGCGTCTTCGACCACATCCGCAAGCTGTTCGCCGAGACGACGGAGGCGAAGGTCCGCGGCTACCTGCCCGGGCGGTTCTCCTTCAACGTCAAGGGCGGCCGCTGCGAGAACTGCGCGGGCGACGGCACGATCAAGATCGAGATGAACTTCCTCCCGGACGTCTACGTCCCGTGCGAGGTCTGCCACGGCGCCCGGTACAACCGGGAAACCCTGGAGGTCCACTACAAGGGCAAGTCCATCGCCGACGTGCTGAACATGCCGATCGAGGAGGCGACCGACTTCTTCGAGGCGGTCCCCGCCATCGCCCGGCACATGAAGACCCTGAAGGACGTCGGCCTCGGGTACGTCCGGCTCGGCCAGTCCGCGACCACCCTGTCCGGCGGCGAGGCCCAGCGCGTCAAGCTCGCCAGCGAGCTCCAGCGCCGCTCCACCGGACGCACGGTCTACGTCCTGGACGAGCCGACCACCGGTCTGCACTTCGAGGACATCAGCAAGCTGCTGACGGTCCTCGGCGGCCTGGTCGACAAGGGCAACACGGTCATCGTCATCGAGCACAACCTCGACGTGATCAAGACCGCCGACTGGGTCGTCGACATGGGTCCCGAGGGCGGCGCCGGCGGTGGTTTGGTGGTGGCCGAGGGCACGCCCGAGCAGGTCGCGGGCGTCCCCGCCAGCCACACCGGCAAGTTCCTGCGCGACGTCCTCGGTGCCGACCGGGTCAGCGATGCGGCACCGGTGACCAGGCCGCGCAAGGCGGCGAAGACGGTCGCGGCCAAGGCCACCGCCAAGAAGACCGTCACCAAGACGGCCAAGACGGCCAAGAAGGCCGCCACGCCCGCCGCGAAGAAGAGCACGCGGACGAGCAAGGCCTGAGCCCGGGCCCGGCGGCTGCGTGCGACCCCCGTACGCAGCCGCTGGTGCTGGTGCTGGTGCTGGTGCTGGTGCCGGTGCCGCCCCCCGGTGTTGTCAGAGGGCGACTTCGCGGGCGTACGGCGGTTCCGCACCCGCACGCGAGCAGGTGACCGCAGCCGCGCGGGCGGCGAAGCCCAGCAGCCCGGCCCAGCCGTCGGGCCCCAGAGCGGTCAGGGCCGCCTCGTCGAGGGCGTTGCGTGCCGCGAGGCCGTGCAGCAGGGCCGCGTTCACCGTGTCGCCCGCGCCGATCGTGTCCACCACCTCGACGCGCTCGCCCGGCACCGTGTACGCGCCCCCGTCGCGGGTGAACGCCGTCAGGCCGTCGCCGCCCCGGGTCACCACGACCGCCGCCGGGCCCGCCGCGAGCCACTCCCGGGGCGTGCCGCCGAGCCACTCGGCGTCCTCGGCGGACAGCTTCAGCAGCGACACCGACGGCAGCCAGCTCTTGAAGCGGGCCCGGTAGGCGTCCGGGTCCGCGATCAGCCCGGCCCGGATGTTCGGGTCCAGTGCCGTGAACACGCCCCGCGCGGCCGTCTCGCGCAGCAGCGCCTCGTAGGCGCCGGCGCCCGGCTCCAGCACCAGCGAACAGGTCCCGAAGGAGACGGCCCGCGTGCCGGGCGGCAGAGCGGCGGGCAGCGCGAACAGCCGGTCGGCCGTCCCCTCCACGTAGAAGGAGTAGGCGGCCGAGCCGTCCGCATCGAGCGAGGCCACGGCGAGGGTCGTCGGCTCGGCGCCGCGCTGCACCGGGGAGAGGTCCACGCCGGTCTCGCGCAGCCGGTCGAGCAGCGCCTCGCCGAAGGCGTCGTAGGACACCCGTGAACAGAAGGCGACGGGCGAGCCGAGCCGGCCCAGGGCGACGGCGGTGTTGTACGGACCGCCGCCGAGCGCGGGCCGCAGCGCGGCGAGGGCGCCCGTGCCCTGCGGTACCAGGTCGATCAGTGCCTCACCGGCGACGACGATCACGGGAGGGTCCTTTCTCGGGCCCGGGCTGCTCGGCGCAGCCGCAGGAGGTGCGGTGGACGAAGGAACAGGGCAGCCGTACGGTCCGCGCGGGCCGGTCCGGTGCGGCGAGGCGGTCCAGGAGCAGCCGCACGGCATGCGCGCCGATGTCCCTGCTGGGCTGGGCGACCGCGGTGAGCCGGGGCGAGAAGAGGTCGGCCCAGGCGAAGTCGTCGAAGCAGCACAGCGCGAGGTCGCCGGGCACGGACAGGTCCCGCTCGCGCAGGGCGCGCAGGGCGCCGATGGTCATGGCGTTGTTCGCGGTGACCAGCGCGGTGGGCGGCACCGCCAGGGACAGCAGGTCCGCCGTCGCCCGTTCGCCGCCGGCCGCGTCGGAGTCGCCGTGGACCAGGAGCCGCTCGTCGAAGGGCAGCCCGGCGGCGGCGAGTCCGTGCCGGTACCCGGTGATCCGCTCGCGGGTCGTGCTGAACCCCGGCCGGCCCGCGACCAGGCCGATCCGGCGGTGGCCCAGGCCCGCGAGATGGCTCACCAGCCCGGCCGTCGGTTCGGCGCCCTCGGCACAGACCTGGTCGAAACGCGGGGCGTCCCCGGCCTCCGGCGCGTCCACGATCCGGTCGAGGAACACGGCCGGCACCCGGTGGCGCGTGAGGTAGGCGACCAGGTCCCCGGGCTCGGCGGAGGGCGCGACGATCATGCCGTCCACGCGCCGCTCGTGCAGGAGCTGGACGACCTTGCGCTCGTGCCCGGGGTCGTCGTGCGGGTCGGCGATGAGCAGGCCGTAACCGTCCTCCAGGGCGCGGGCCTCGACGCCCTGGAGGATCTCCGTGAAGTACGGGTTGCTGATGGCCGACACCGCGAGCCCGATGGAACGGGTGCGGGAGGTCACCAGGGAGCGGGCCAGGGTGTTCGGGGTGTAGCCCAGTTCCTCGACGGCGTCGAGCACCGCCCGGCGGGTGTGCGGGAGCACCGGGCGGGTTTCGTTGAGCACGTGCGAGACGGTCGCCACGGAGACCCCGGCGCGGCGCGCCACATCGGCCATGGTCGCCACCGCGCCCTCCTTCGCCCGCTCGACCGACGGTCGCGTTCTGGCCGGGACCGTACCCCATGCCCCGGGGCCGCGTAAACGCTTGCGCAAGCGCTTACGCGGCCCGGGACGAGACCTGCCCCCACGCCGACCCGGCCCACGGGGCGGCCCGCCTCCCGGATATCGTCGCCCTGCAGCGCATCCCCGCTCACGCCCCGCCCCGCCCCGACCAGTGGAGACCCCATGCCCGGCCGCCCCGCCCCGAGTCGCCGTACCGTCCTGCGTTCGGTGGCCGCCACGCCCGTCGCCGGACTCGGCCTGGCCGCCTGCTCCCCGGGCGACGACGGCGCCGCCCCGGCCCGGCCGACCGCGCCCGTGGACCTGGGCGCGGACGGAGAGGTCGCCAAGGGCGCGACCAAGCTGTTCCCGGACGGGAACGTGGTGGTCACCCGCGCGGAGGACGGCTCCCTGAAGGCGTTCAGCACGGTGTGCACGCACGCGGGGTGCCCCATCAAGAAGCTGGAAGGGACCAAGCTCGTCTGCAACTGCCACGGCAGCGAGTTCGACGCCCGCACCGGCGAGGTGCTGCACGCCCCGGCGACCGTGCCGCTCGCCGAGCTGCCGGTCGAGGTGAAGCAGGGCCGGATCGTCGCGAGCCCGGGCACCTGAGCGGCGGGGCGCGTCCTTCCCCCGGGCCCTACTCCCAGTCCCAGCCGATTCCGAGCATCCCCGGCCTGACCCGCGGCTCCACGAGGTGCACCGAGCGGTGCCGTCCGCTCAGCGCCAGTTCCTGCCGGCCACCGCGCGGTGCCGCCGGGGAGTGCTGTGTGAACCGGTGGCAGCGCAGCGGAAGGGCCGCGCCGTCGAAGCGGACCTGGAGCGCGTACTGCCCGCCCGCCGTGCCGAACCCGCGGACGTACTCGTGCGACACACCGGCCGTGCCGTCCTCGACGCCGTAGCGGAAGAGGTGCGTGTCGCCCGCCCCCAGCCGCGTGTCGAAGAGCAGTTCGGTCACGAGCAGGCCGGTCTCCTGGTGGACGCGCACCCGTCCCGTGCGGCAGTTCTCCAGGGCGTGCACGGTCATCCGCGCGGGGACGCAGCCCGGATCGCCGTAGTGGACGGCGACGAAGCGGTCGACGCCGTCGCGGTGGGCGCGGACGATGAGGTGCGACTCGCGCCCCGCCAGCTCACGTCCGGGCCCGACGCGGACCCGCTCGTGGTGTCCGAGGGTGAGCACCCCGCCGTCCGGCGACGGGAACCCCAGCTCGGTCAGCAGCTCGTCCAGGACGCCCGAGGCCGCCAGGTGGGCGCGGTAGGAGCGGCCGGCGGGCCGCCGGTCCGGGGCCTGCTCCCCGGCCTCGGCGAGCAGACGGATCAGCGACTCCTCGGGCAACTGGAGTATCTCCTCCAGGGCCCGCACGGCTCGCAGGGACTCGGGACGCTGCGGGCGCCGGGCCCCTTGCTGCCAGTAGCTCAGGCTCGTGACGCCCACCTTCACCCCGTGGCGCGACAGATGGTGCTGCACGCGCTGCAGCGGCAGGCCGCGGGCGGCGATCGCCGCGCGCAGGGCGACGTGGAAGGGACCGCCGCGCAGGGCCGAGTCGAGTTGCGCGGTGGCGGCGTCCGCGTGCTGTGCGGCGTGGGGCATGCAGGGGCCCTTCTGTGAAGTTCACGGCGGCTGGTCAGACCGTCGGTAGGTGGCGCACGGGGCCGCCCCCGGTCGCGGCGCAGGGGTCTTCACGTCCGGGCGCCGCGCTTCGGGCCCCGAGTCCCTCCGCATTGAAGCGTGTTGCTCCAGCCCCGACAACACCTGGCGCCCTCCGTCATGAGCTCCTGACCGGTAACGCACCGCCCCGCCCCCGCGGACGCCACCCACCGTGACCGGCCGGCCCCGCACCGTCTTCCCCGGTCCCCTGCTCCGGCGGCCACCGGCCGCCCCCGCCGGCTGTCCACAGGGGTCCGGCCCGTCGTCCACAGCCCGGCCGCGGTGTCGGTCCGCGCCAGTAGGGTGTGAGTCATGGCCGACCCCTCCAGCTACCGCCCCAGGCCGGGTGAGATCCCGGACTCCCCGGGGGTGTACAGGTTCCGTGACGAGCACCGCCGGGTGATCTACGTCGGAAAGGCGAAGAGCCTGCGCCAGCGCCTGGCCAACTACTTCCAGGACCTGGCGCACCTGCACCCGCGCACCCGCACGATGGTCACCACGGCCGCGTCCGTGGAGTGGACGGTGGTGTCCACGGAGGTCGAGGCGCTGCAACTGGAGTACTCCTGGATCAAGGAGTACGACCCCCGGTTCAACGTCAAGTACCGCGACGACAAGAGCTACCCGTACCTCGCGGTGACGATGAACGAGGAGTTCCCGCGGGTCCAGGTGATGCGCGGCCACAAGAAGAAGGGCGTGCGCTACTTCGGGCCGTACGGGCACGCCTGGGCGATCCGCGACACGGTCGACCTCCTGCTCCGTGTCTTCCCGGTGCGCACCTGCTCCGCGGGCGTCTTCAAGAACGCCGCCCGCACCGGCCGCCCCTGCCTGCTCGGCTACATCGGCAAGTGCTCCGCGCCCTGCGTCGGCCGGATCACGCCCGAGGACCACTGGGACCTGGCCGACGAGTTCTGCGACTTCATGGCCGGGCGCACCGGCACCTACCTGCGCCGCCTGGAGCGGCAGATGGCCGAGGCCGCGGAGGACATGGAGTACGAGCGGGCCGCGCGCCTGCGGGACGACATCGGGGCCCTGAAGAAGGCCATGGAGAAGAGCGCGGTCGTGCTCGCCGACGCCACCGACGCCGACCTGATCGCGGTTGCCGAGGACGAGCTGGAGGCGGCCGTCCAGATCTTCCACGTGCGCGGCGGACGCGTGCGCGGCCAGCGCGGCTGGGTCACCGACAAGGTGGAGGAGATCACCACCGGCGCCCTGGTCGAGCACGCCCTCCAGCAGTTGTACGGCGAGGAGAGCGGGGACGCCGTGCCCAAGGAGGTGCTGGTCCCCGCCCTGCCGGACCCGGTCGAGCCCGTCCAGCAGTGGCTGACCGGTCGCCGCGGGTCGGGCGTGTCGCTGCGCATCCCGCAGCGCGGCGACAAGAAGGCGCTGATGGAGACCGTCCAGCGCAACGCCCAGCAGGCGCTGGTCCTGCACAAGACCAAGCGCGCCTCCGACCTGACCACGCGCTCGCGCGCGCTGGAGGAGATCGCCGAGGCCCTCGACCTCGACAGCGCCCCGCTGCGCGTCGAGTGCTACGACATCTCCCACCTCCAGGGCGACGACGTCGTCGCCTCCATGGTCGTCTTCGAGGACGGGCTGGCCCGGAAGAGCGAATACCGGCGGTTCCAGATCAAGGGCTTCGAGGGACAGGACGACGTCCGTTCCATGCACGAGGTCATCACCCGCCGCTTCCGCCGCTACCTCGCCGAGAAGGAGAAGACCGGCGAGTGGGCGGACGGCGAGGATGTCACCGACGGCGGGCAGCACCCGGGCGGCGAAGCGGTCGCGGCCGGACCGGGCGCCCCGGACGACGGCGAGGCACTCACGCACGGCCCGGCGCTCAAGGACGACGACGGCCGGCCCAAGCGGTTCGCCTACCCGCCGCAGCTCGTCGTGGTCGACGGCGGGCAGCCCCAGGTCGCGGCCGCCCAGCGGGCGCTGGACGAGCTGGGCATCGACGACATCGCCGTGTGCGGTCTCGCCAAGCGCCTCGAAGAGGTCTGGCTGCCGCACGAGGACGACCCGGTCGTCCTGCCCCGCACCAGCGAGGGCCTGTACCTGCTGCAGCGGGTCCGCGACGAGGCCCACCGCTTCGCGATCACCTACCAGCGAGCCAAGCGCGCCAAGCGCTTCCGCGCGGGGCCGCTGGACGACGTGCCCGGCCTGGGGGAGACCCGCAAACAGGCGCTGATCAAGCACTTCGGTTCGGTGAAGAGGCTGCGGGCGGCGACGATCGACCAGATCTGCGAGGTGCCCGGCATAGGCCGCAAGACGGCCGAGACCGTCGCCGCCGCCCTCGCCGGGGCCACCCCGGCCGGGCCCGCCGTGAACACGGCGACCGGAGAGATCATGGATGACGAGGACGGGGCACCCGAGACGACGGCGGATGCCCCGGGGGAGCCCGTGTCCGCGGGCACCCCGGACGAACGACGGGGGCAGGAGAGATGACCGAGCACGAGGCACGGCCCGAAGCGGAACGAGAACGGGCGCAGCGCACAGCCGAGCGAGACCAGCCGCGGCACCCAGGCGAACGAGAACAGCCGCAGCACACAGCCGAACGAGAACAGACCCGCGACGACGGAGCACAGGTGAGCACGGGCAAGGAAGCAGCCGGGGCGCACGAGGCGGCCATCCCCGAGCTGGTGATCATCTCCGGCATGTCCGGGGCCGGCCGTTCGACCGCCGCCAAGTGCCTGGAGGACCTGGGCTGGTTCGTCGTCGACAACCTCCCGCCCGCGCTGATCCCCACCATGGTGGAGCTCGGCGCCCGCTCCCAGGGCAACGTGGCGCGCATCGCGGTCGTCGTCGACGTCCGCGGCCGGCGCTTCTTCGACAACCTGCGCGAGTCCCTCGCGGAACTCGACGCCCGCGGCGTCACCCGCCGGATCGTCTTCCTGGAGTCCTCCGACGACGCCCTGGTGCGCCGCTTCGAGTCGGTGCGCCGCCCGCACCCCCTCCAGGGCGACGGCCGCATCGTCGACGGCATCGCCGCCGAGCGCGAGCTGCTGCGCGAGCTGCGCGGCGACGCCGACCTGGTGATCGACACCTCCAGCCTCAACGTGCACGAGCTGCGCGCCAAGATGGACGCCCAGTTCGCCGGCGAGGAGGAGCCCGAGCTGCGGGCCACGGTGATGTCCTTCGGCTTCAAGTACGGCCTCCCGGTCGACGCCGACCTCGTCGTCGACATGCGCTTCCTGCCCAACCCGCACTGGGTCCCGGAGCTGCGCCCCTTCACCGGCCTCAACGAGGAGGTGTCGAGCTACGTCCTCAACCAGCCCGGCGCCAAGGAGTTCCTCGACCGCTATGCCGAGCTGCTCCAGCTCATCGCCGCGGGCTACCGCCGGGAGGGCAAGCGCTATGTGACCGTCGCCGTCGGCTGCACCGGTGGCAAGCACCGGTCCGTGGCCATGTCGGAGAAGCTCGCCGCCCGGCTCGCCGCCGAGGGCGTGGAGACGGTGGTCGTCCACCGGGACATGGGACGGGAATGACAGGGCGATGACAGGACGCACTCCGCGGCTGGGCCGGCTGCGCCGGGTGGTGCCCGAGGGGCGCGGCGGCAGACCCGCCGACGCCCGCGGCGCCCGGCCCGAACAGACGCGCGGCGGCAGGCCGCGCCGCCGTGGCGCCCAGCCCAAGGTCGTCGCCCTCGGCGGCGGCATGGGCCTGTCCGCCTCGCTCGCCGCGCTGCGCCGGATCACCGGCGACCTCACCGCCGTCGTCACCGTCGCAGACGACGGCGGCTCCAGCGGGCGCCTGCGCGACGAGCTGGGCGTCCTGCCCCCCGGGGACCTGCGCAAGGCGCTGGCCGCGCTGTGCGGGGACGACGACTGGGGCCAGACCTGGGCCCGCGTCATCCAGCACCGCTTCCAGTCCCAGGGCGACCTGCACGAACACGCGGTCGGCAATCTGCTGATCGTCGCCCTGTGGGAACAGCTCGGCGACCACGTCCAGGCGCTGGACCTGGTGGGCAAGCTGCTCGGCGCGCACGGGCGGGTGCTGCCCATGTCCGCAGTCCCGCTGGAGCTCCAGGCCCTGGTCCGGGGCCACGACCCGGAGCGGCCCGACGAGGTGGACACCGTACGGGGTCAGGCGACCGTGGCGCTCACGCCCGGCGAGGTGCAGTCGGTGCACCTGGTGCCCAGCGATCCGCCTGCCGTGCCCGAGGCGGTCGACGCCGTCCTGGACGCCGACTGGGTGGTGCTGGGTCCCGGCTCGTGGTTCTCCTCGGTCATCCCGCACCTGCTGGTGCCCGAACTGCTGGACGCGCTGGTCGAGACGAAGGCGCGCCGGGTGCTCTCGCTGAACCTCGCACCGCAGCCCGGAGAAACTGAGGGCTTCTCCCCGCAGCGTCATTTGGAGGTTTTGGGACGACACGCCCCTAAACTCGCCCTGGACGTGGTGCTGGCCGACGAGGCCGCCGTGCCCGACCGTGACTCGCTGACCGACGCCGCGAAGGGGTTCGGCGCCGCGGTCGAGCTGGCTCCGGTCGCCCGGACCGACGGGACCCCGAGGCACGACCCGGAGCTGCTGGCCGCCGCGTACGACCGTATTTTTCGGATGCATGGAAGGATCGGCCCATGGCGATGACGGCAGCGGTGAAGGACGAGATCTCCCGGCTCCCCGTCACCCGGACCTGCTGCAGAAAGGCGGAGGTCTCCGCCGTCCTGCGGTTCGCCGGCGGCCTTCACCTGGTGAGCGGGCGCATCGTGATCGAGGCGGAGCTGGACACCGCGCGGGCCGCCCGCCGGCTCAAGCAGGACATCCTGGAGATCTTCGGGCACAGCTCCGAGCTGATCGTGATGGCGCCCGGCGGGCTGCGCCGCGGTTCGCGTTTCGTGGTCCGGGTCGTCGCGGGCGGTGACCAGCTCGCCCGGCAGACCGGCCTGGTGGACGGCCGGGGCCGCCCGATCCGGGGCCTGCCGCCGCAGGTGGTCTCGGGGGCCACCTGCGACGCCGAGGCCGCCTGGCGCGGGGCCTTCCTGGCGCACGGCTCGCTCACCGAACCCGGCCGTTCCTCCTCCCTGGAGGTGACCTGCCCGGGCCCCGAGGCCGCGCTCGCCCTGGTCGGCGCGGCCCGCCGGCTGTCGATCCCGGCCAAGGCCCGCGAGGTGCGCGGCGTGGACCGGGTCGTGGTCCGCGACGGCGACGCGATCGGTGCCCTGCTCACCCGGCTCGGCGCCCACGACTCGGTGCTGGCCTGGGAGGAGCGCAGGCTGCGGCGCGAGGTCCGCGCCACCGCCAACCGCCTCGCCAACTTCGACGACGCCAACCTGCGCCGCTCCGCCCGCGCGGCCGTCGCCGCCGGCGCCCGGGTCCAGCGCGCCCTGGAGATCCTCGCCGACGACGTTCCCGAGCACCTCGCCGCCGCCGGCCGGCTCCGCATGGAGCACAAGCAGGCCTCCCTGGAGGAGCTGGGCGCCCTCGCCGACCCCCCGCTGACCAAGGACGCCGTCGCCGGACGCATCCGCCGTCTGCTGGCCATGGCCGACAAGCGGGCCTCGGACCTCGGCATCGCCGGTACGGACGCCAACCTCGGCGAGGAGCTGGCCGACAACCTCGTCGGCTGACCGCGCGGCTCACAACCGTCAACGAGCCGGTATCGGCGCCCACTTGGGTGACCGGTACCGGCTTCGGCGTGTCCTTCCCGGGCCCTTGACTCGATCATGGGCTGTCATGAGCCTGGCACCTGTTCGCCGCCGTGGCGGACCCAGGCCTGTCGGACAGGCCCCACCCAGGGGGTTTCATGAGACGAAGAGCGAGATCGATCCTCGCCGTCGGCGCGCTCCTGATCGGCGGAGCGGGCTTCGCACCCAACGCCCGGGCACACCCCGCGGACCCGGCGACCCCGGACGCGGACGAAGTGAAGGTCTTCCGTGCCGACGTCACCAGGGAGCAGGTGCCCCTGCTGCTGGCCGCCGGCCAGGACGGTCACGAACTCGGCGAGCGGGTGCCCGGCCGCGGCACGGCCGCCGTCGAGCTCCACCTCACCGAGAAGCAGGCCGGCGCGCTGGAGAAGCAGGGCGTCGACCTCACCGAGCACACCCTGTCCGCCCAGTCCGAGAAGCGGGTCGAGAGCGCCGCCGACGGCGTCTTCCGCCCGTACAGCGGCAGCGGCGGCCTGCGCGAGGAGATCCTGCGCACGGCCCGGGAGAACCCCGGTCTCACCAAGGCCGTCTCCATCGGGAAGACCGTGCAGGGCCAGGACATCCTCGCGCTCAAGCTCACCAGGCACGCGAAGAAGTCGAAGGACGGCTCCAAGCCCTCCGTCCTCTACATGTCCAACCAGCACGCGCGCGAGTGGATCACCCCGGAGATGACCCGGCGGCTGATGCACCACTACCTGGACAACTACAAGAAGGACCGGCGGATCAGGAAGATCGTCGACTCCACCGAGCTGTGGTTCGTCCTGTCGGCCAACCCCGACGGCTACGACTACACCTTCGAGAGCGCCGGCACCCGCCTGTGGCGCAAGAACCTCCGCGACGTCAACGGCGACGGCACCATCGGCACCGGCGACGGCGTCGACCTCAACCGCAACTTCGCCTACAAGTGGGGCTACGACGACGAGGGCTCGTCCCCCAACCCCACCAGCGAGACCTACCGCGGCGCGAGCCCCGGCTCCGAGCCCGAGACCAAGGCGCTGGACGCCTTCCAGAAGCGGATCGGCTTCACGTACGGCATCAACTACCACTCCGCCGCCGAACTCCTCCTCTACGGCGTCGGCTGGCAGGTGGCCACCGGCACCCCGGACGACGTCCTCTACAAGGCGCTCGCCGGCACCCCCGGCAACTCCGCGATCCCCGGCTACCACCCGCAGGTCTCCTCGGAGCTGTACACCACCAACGGCGAGGCCGACGGACACGCGGCCAACGTCAACGGCATGGCGATGTTCACTCCGGAGATGTCCACCTGCCAGACCGCCTCCGACGCCGACCCCGACGACCGGTGGAACGCGCGCGACTGCCGGTCGGGCTTCACCTTCCCCGACGACGAGAAGCTGATCCAGCAGGAGTTCGCCAAGAACGTCCCCTTCGCGCTCTCCGTCGCCGAGACCGCCGCCCACCCCGACCGGCCCGCCTCCCCGGTCGGCCCGGACGCCGCCGACTTCACCCCGGCCCCCTTCACCACCTCCTACGCGCGCGGCGCCAGCCAGGAGGTCTCCGTCGTCGTCCGCAAGTCGGTGCGCGACAAGGAACTGAAGTACCGCGTCAACGGCGGACGCACGCACGGAACGGCACTGCGGCCGTGGCGGGGCGGTGAGCGCTACGGCGGCGAGGACAACCTCTACTTCGACGAGTACCGGGCCGAGGTCGGGCGCGCCGCCCCCGGCGACCGCGTCGAGGTCTGGTTCACCGGCGAGACGCCGCGCGGCGGCCACGACCGGCACGGAAAGCGGACCGAGAGCGAGCACTTCACGTACACCGTCGCCGAGCGGCCCCCCGCCGACGTCCTCGTCGTCGCCGAGGAGGGCGCGAGGGCCACGCAGACGCAGACGTACGTCGACGCGCTCGAGGCCAACGGCCACCGCGCCGCCGTGTGGGACGTCGCCACCCGGGGCGCCCCCGACGCGCTCGGCGTCCTCGGCCACTTCGGCACCGTCGTCCACTACACCGGCGCCGCGGTGCCCGGCAACGCCACCCAGCTCCACCTGCGCGCCTTCCTCAACGAGGGCGGCAAGCTCATCGAGGCGGGCGAGCAGGCCGGCGGCGACGTCGACCTCGGCGGCGGCACCCTCTCCGACGACTTCAGCCAGTACTACCTGGGCGCCTACACCCGTACCGCCACCTCCGGCGCCACCGGGTTCACCGGCTCCGGCAAGCTCGACCGGGCCGGCGGCACCCTCGGCGACGCCCCCGGCAACCCGCTGGACGCCGCCGGGACGTACAGCGTGACCTCCGACGAGCTGGACCCCGGCACCTACCCCCAGTTCGCGAGCGAGGGCGCCGGGGAGTTCGCCGGGACGGTCAACCCGTACGGGCCCTACGCGGGGGAGTGGATGGCCGCCGCCGTCCACACCGACGACGCCTACAAGCGCCTCACCCGCACCGTCGACCTCACCGGTGTCACCGCAGCCGACCGGCCCGTGCTCCGCACCCAGTTGCTGTGGGACACCGAGCGCGGCTACGACCACGCCCTGGTCGAGGCGCACACCACCGGTGCCGACGACTGGACCACGCTGCCCGAGGCGAACGGCGCCACCGGCACGGCCGTGCCCGCCGAGTGCGCGGCCGGGTTCTACCTGGCCGGGCACCCCTGGCTGGCGCACTACCTGACCCTCTCCGACGAGGGCTGCACCGCGACCGGCACCACCGGGCGGTGGAACAGCCTCACCGGCTCCTCCGGCGGCTGGAAGCAGGCCGAGTTCGCCCTGAGTGCCTACGCCGGGAAGTCCGTGGACGTCTCGATCGCCTACGTCACCGACCCCGGCAGCGGCGGACGCGGCGTCCTCGCCGACGACGCCTCCCTGGTCGTCGGCGGCACGGCGACGCAGACCGAGGGCTTCGAGACCTCGTTGGGCGCCTGGCGGGCCGCCGGTCCGCCGGAGGGCAGCCCCGCCGTCCTCAAGGACTGGACCCGCACCGGAACCCTGTTCCGGACCCATGCCGCCGTCACCACGGACGACACCGTGCTCCTCGGCTTCGGCCTGGAGCACCTCGCCGAACCTGCCGCCCGCGCGGCACTGGTCCGGCAGGCGCTGCGTGCCCTGAACGAGTGAATTCCGGCGTGCGGGGGACTGGACCGGTGTAGCGAAATCGGGTGATCGGTCCCCGTCGCCCGGGGCGGTCCGTACCTCTACTGACGGGTACGGACCGCCCTGCCGGGTATGGGCCGTCTCGATGTCACCCCCGCCGCCGTGGAGAGGTAGGGTCGGAGGTGGTCGGGGACATCCCAAATACAGCTCGCCGGCACATCGGGCCGGCGTACCAACGAGGAGATCGGTTCGTGACGATCCGCGTAGGCATCAACGGCTTTGGCCGCATCGGTCGTAACTACTTCCGCGCGCTGCTGGAGCAGGGTGCGGACATCGAGATCGTGGCTGTCAACGACCTGGGTGACACCGCGACCACCGCCCACCTGCTGAAGTACGACACCATCCTCGGCCGCCTCAAGCAGGAGGTCACGCACACCGAGGACACCATCACCGTCGGCGGCAAGACCATCAAGGTCCTCTCCGAGCGCAACCCGGCCGACATCCCCTGGGGCGAGCTGGGTGTCGACGTCGTGATCGAGTCGACCGGCATCTTCACCAAGAAGGCCGACGCCGAGAAGCACATCGCGGGCGGCGCGAAGAAGGTCCTCATCTCGGCCCCGGCCAAGGACGAGGACATCACCATCGTGATGGGCGTCAACCAGGACAAGTACGACCCGGCGAACCACCACGTCATCTCCAACGCCTCCTGCACCACCAACTGTGTGGCGCCGATGGCCAAGGTCCTCGACGAGAACTTCGGCATCGTCAAGGGCCTGATGACGACGGTCCACGCGTACACGAACGACCAGCGCATCCTGGACTTCCCGCACAAGGACCTGCGCCGCGCCCGTGCCGCCGCGGAGAACATCATCCCGACCACCACCGGCGCCGCCAAGGCCACCGCGCTGGTCCTGCCGCAGCTCAAGGGCAAGCTCGACGGCATCGCGATGCGCGTCCCGGTCCCGACCGGCTCGGCCACCGACCTGGTCGTGGAGCTGCAGCGCGAGGTCACCAAGGACGAGGTCAACGCCGCGTTCAAGAAGGCCGCCGACGACGGCGACCTCAAGGGCATCCTGTTCTACACCGAGGACGCGATCGTCTCCTCGGACATCACCGGCGACCCGGCCTCCTGCACCTTCGACTCCTCCCTGACCATGGTCCAGGAGGGCAAGTCGGTGAAGATCCTCGGCTGGTACGACAACGAGTGGGGCTACTCGAACCGCCTCGTCGACCTCACGGTCTTCGTCGGCAACCAGCTCTGATCGACTTCAGCACGGCACCTCGATGCGGCAGCAGGGCCCGGACGGCGCACGGTCGCGCCGTCCGGGCCCTGCGCCGCGTCCGCCTCGACCAGCCCTCGTAGGATCACGAGCGATCCGAGAACCCAGGAGCCCTCTTGAAGACGATCGACGAACTGCTCTCCGAAGGCGTCGCGGGCAAGCGCGTCTTCGTCCGCGCCGACCTGAACGTCCCGCTGGACGGCACCACCATCACCGACGACGGCCGCATCCGCGCCGTGGTGCCCACCGTCAAGGCGCTGGCCGACGCGGGCGCCCGCGTGATCGTGGCCTCGCACCTGGGCCGCCCCAAGGGCGCCCCGGACCCCGCCTTCTCCCTCGCCCCGGCCGCCGCCCGCCTCGGTGAACTGCTCGGCACCGACGTCGCCTTCGCCGAGGACACGGTCGGCACCTCCGCCGAGGCCACCGTCTCCGGCCTCGCCGACGGCCGGGTGGCCGTCATCGAGAACCTGCGCTTCAACGCCGGCGAGACCAGCAAGGACGACGCCGAGCGCGCCGCCTTCGCCGACAGGCTGGCCGGCCTCGCGGACGTCTACGTCGGCGACGGCTTCGGCGCGGTGCACCGCAAGCACGCCTCCGTCTTCGACCTGCCGAAGCGGCTCCCGCACTACGCCGGGTACCTGATCGCCACCGAGGTCGGCGTCCTGAAGAAGCTCACCGACGACGTGCGGCGCCCGTACGTGGTCGCTCTCGGCGGTGCCAAGGTCTCCGACAAGCTCGCCGTCATCGACCAGCTCCTCGGCAAGGCCGACCGGCTCCTCATCGGCGGCGGCATGGCGTACACCTTCCTCAAGGCCAAGGGGTACGAGGTCGGCATCTCCCTGCTCCAGGAGGACCAGCTCCCGGCGGTCCAGGAGTACATCGAGCGCGCCGAGAAGAACGGCGTCGAGCTGGTCCTGCCCGTCGACGTCCTGGTCGCCACCGAGTTCCCGGACCTGAAGACCAAGGCCCCGGCCAACCCCACCACCGTCGCCGCGGACGCCATCCCGGCCGACCAGGAGGGTCTGGACATCGGTCCCGAGACCCGCAAGCTGTACGCGTCCAAGCTCGCCGACGCCGCCACCGTCTTCTGGAACGGTCCCATGGGCGTCTTCGAGCACCCCGACTACGCCGAGGGCACCAAAGCGGTCGCCCAGGCCCTCGTCGACGCCCCGGGCTTCACCGTGGTCGGCGGCGGCGACTCCGCCGCCGCCGTGCGCACGCTCGGCTTCGACGAGAACGCATTCGGCCACATCTCGACCGGCGGCGGCGCCTCCCTCGAATACCTCGAGGGCAAGACGCTCCCCGGCCTCGCCGCACTGGAGGACTGACCCCGATGACCACCCGCACGCCGCTGATGGCGGGCAACTGGAAGATGAACCTCAACCACCTCGAGGCCATCGCCCACGTCCAGAAGCTCGCCTTCGCCCTCGCGGACAAGGACTACGACGCCGTCGAGGTCGCCGTCCTGGCCCCCTTCACCGACCTGCGCTCCGTGCAGACCCTGGTCGACGGGGACAAGCTCAAGATCAAGTACGGTGCCCAGGACATCTCGGCGCACGACGGCGGCGCCTACACCGGCGAGATCTCGGGCCCGATGCTGGCCAAGCTGAAGTGCGCGTACGTGGCCGTCGGCCACTCCGAGCGCCGGCAGTACCACGCCGAGACCGACGAGATCGTGAACGCCAAGGTCAAGGCCGCCTACAAGCACGGTCTGACCCCGATCCTGTGTGTCGGCGAGGAGCTGGAGGTCCGCGAGGCGGGCAACCACGTCGAGCACACCCTCGCCCAGGTCGAGGGCGGCCTGAAGGACCTCCCGGCGGAGCAGGCCGAGACCGTCGTGATCGCCTACGAGCCGGTGTGGGCCATCGGCACCGGCAAGGTCTGCGGCGCCGACGACGCCCAGGAGGTCTGCGCGGCGATCCGCGGCAAGCTCGCCGAGCTGTACTCCCAGGAGCTGGCCGACAAGGTCCGCATCCAGTACGGCGGCTCCGTCAAGTCCGGCAACGTCGCCGAGATCATGGCGAAGCCCGACATCGACGGCGCCCTCGTCGGCGGCGCCTCGCTGGACGCCGACGAGTTCGTCAAGATCGTCCGCTTCCGCGACCAGTGAGTATGCGCTAGCGGCGATACGTCGTACCCTTGCGGGGGCATGGTGGCCTGCCGTCACCGTGCCCCCGTCGTTCATCCGAATCCGAGGAAGTTGGTCCAGCCGTGGTTTTGGGGTTCTCGATCGCCCTGATCGTCTTCAGCCTGCTGCTGATGCTGCTGGTGCTGATGCACAAGGGCAAGGGCGGCGGTCTCTCCGACATGTTCGGTGGCGGCATGCAGTCGTCCGTCGGCGGCTCCTCGGTCGCCGAGCGCAACCTCGACCGGATCACCGTGGTGGTCGGTCTGCTCTGGATCGCGTGCATCGTCGTGCTCGGTCTGCTGATGAAGGCCAACAGCTGACCCGTCGCGTCGACCGCCGCGCCGACCGTCAGCACCCCGCGCACGTAAAGCCCCATGTCCGGTACGCGCTTCACCGCGCGGCCTATCATGGGGCTTGCGTCTGCGCATCGGAGCTTGTAACTCCAATCACTGGACGCGCGTTGGGCCTTACGTAGACTGAGGCGCTCGCAGCGAAGCGAAACGCCGACTCGCTTCGCGGCACCATCACGCAGGGAGTTACGACCGTGGCAAGTGGCAACGCGATCCGGGGGAGCCGGGTCGGGGCGGGGCCGATGGGCGAGGCCGAGCGCGGCGAGTCCGCGCCGCGTCTGCGCATCTCCTTCTGGTGCTCCAACGGACACGAGACACAGCCGAGCTTCGCGAGCGACGCCCAGGTCCCGGAGACCTGGGACTGCCCGCGCTGCGGCTTCCCGGCCGGACAGGACCGCGAGAACCCGCCGGACCCGCCGCGCACCGAGCCCTACAAGACCCACCTCGCCTACGTGCGCGAGCGCCGCAGCGACGCCGACGGCGAGGCGATTCTCGCCGAAGCCCTCGCCAAGCTGCGCGGCGAGATCTAGTTCCGCCTCCGTCGGACGCCCTCACTCCTGATCATCTAGGTTGGAACGGCCTGAGAGCTGGGACACCCAAGGAAGAAGGCTGACGTCCGACATGAACGCAGACGGCCGCACCAGGCTCCACCAGACGCCCGAATGGGCCGCGCTGGCCAAGCACCGCGAGCAGCTCGGCCAGGTGCGCCTGCGCGAGCTGTTCGCCGCGGACCCGGGGCGCGGCACCGGCTGGACGCTCCGCGTGGGCGACCTGCACATCGACTACTCCAAGCACCTCGTCACGGACGAGACGTTGCGGCTGCTGCGTGAACTGGCCGCGGCGACCGATGTGTTCGGGCTGCGGGACGCCATGTTCCGCGGTGAGCGCATCAACATCACCGAGGACCGGGCCG